>NZ_JBEOWS010000004.1:0-81288 GCF_040296125.1 Streptomyces sp. NPDC002265
TGGCCGACGACCGCGCGCTCCTGGGGCGCACCAGCACCGCCGAACGCGTCTCCGACATCCTGAGAAGCCGCATCGCCGACGGCCCGGCTCACACCTGTACGAGCGGCTCCCGCGCGAACAGCGATCCCAGCGCCGGAGCGTTCACGCGCCGGTCCGCCAGACGCAGCGCCTCCCACACGGTGACCTGGGCGGCGGTGAGGACCGGCTTGCCGAGCTCCTCCTCCAGGGCGGGCAGGTGCGCGGCCGTGTGCAGGTCGGTGTCCGGGAGCAGCAGCGCCTCGGCGGACGGGTCGTCGGCCGACCGGGCCAGCGCGAACAGCTCCGCCTCGCCCCAGGCGCTCACCTCGGCGGCGGTGACGACGTCCGCGCCCGCGCCGCGGACCGCGACCACCTCCGCGCCCCCCGCCCGCAGGAAGTCCGCGAACAGTCCCGCCACGTCGTCCGGGTAGGTCGCCCCGACCGCGACCCGTCGTACCCCCACCTCGCGCAGCGCGTGCGCGAAGCCGAAGGAGGTCGAGGAGGCCGGTGTCCCGGCCGCCCGGGCGAGGGCGCGCACCTGGTCGCGGGCGCCCTCCCAGCCGAGGGCGAAGCTGCCGGCCGTACAGGCCCACACCACCGCCTCGGCCCCGGACAGCCGCAGCTCCTCGACGGCCGGCGCGAGCAGCTGCGGTGTGCCCATCGCCCGCAGCGCCTCCACCCTGTGCACGTCCTCGCCGGTCTCCGTGTGGACCACGTCCAGCCGGATGTCGCTGCCCAGGAGCTGTTCGATGCGCGGGTAGTCGTCCTCGGCGGAGTGGCCCGGGTGGAGGAATCCGAGTGCGGTCATGGCCAGCCTTCCTGCTGTTCTTCCGGCAGTACGGGCCGCTCGCGCGCCGCGATGTCCGCCGGCGCCCGATACGGCCCCACGGCTCGGGTACCCCGCCTGCGCGGCGCCGCCCACATCGTTACCTGGTTGGCCGACAGGACCGGCACACGTCCGCACCGCCGTCCGGGGGACGGCGGACGGCGGACGGGGACGGGCGGCGAGGAACGGAGGACGGGGACGGGGACGGGGGCGACGCGCCGGCAGGGGCCGTGCGCGGGCCGGCCGCCGCGCCGGCGGCCCGACGCGGGCGGGACCGACGCGGGCGGGACCGACCGGAAGGGTTCCTGCCGCGGCACCGGTCCGCCGGACAGGCCCCAGGCCGGGGACCCCGGCGGGCGCCTTGCTCACCGTGCGGAAGGGCGCGGCAACGGACCGGGCACGCGCCCGTGTTGACGCAGGTGGGTTCGAGTGCGAGCGTGGTCAATCCGCTCCTGCCGGACACCGGGCCGTGTTCGCAGGGCCCGTCCGCCCTGCGCCGCCTGGCACGCACGCCCTAGGCCACCGCGAAGAACGGCTGCCCATGACCGTACCCACGCTGCTCGTCCTCGACGCCGACCCCCCGCCCCGCCTGGGCCGCCTCACCGGCCGGGTCCGGATCGTGCACGCCGACGCGGACACGGTCGCCGAGCGGCTGCCGGAAGCCGACGTACTGCTCGTGTGGGACTTCGCCTCCACGGCGGTACGGGCCGCGTGGCCGGGTGAGGGGCCCCGGCCACGCTGGGTGCACACGGCGAGCGCGGGGGTGGACCATCTGCTGTGCCCGGAGCTCGTGGCCTCGGACACCGTGGTGACGAACGCGCGCGGCATCTTCGAGCAGCCCATCGCCGAGTACGTCGCCGCCCTCGTCCTGGCGATGGCCAAGGACCTGCCGCGCACCCTGGAGCTGCAGGGCCGTCGCGAGTGGCGTCACCGGGAGGGGCAGCGGCTGGCCGGCACCCGTGCGTGCGTCGTCGGCTCGGGCCCCATCGGCCGGGCGATCGTACGCACGCTGAAGGCGCTCGGGGTGACGACCGCGCTGGTCGGCCGGGTGCCGCGCACCGGCATCCACGGCCCCCAGGACCTGGACCGGCTGCTGGCCCGCGCCGACTGGGTGATCGCGGCGGCACCGCTGACGGAGCAGACGCGCGGCATGTTCGACACCCGCCGCTTCGGGGTCATGCAGCCGTCGGCCCGGTTCCTGAACGTCGGGCGCGGGGAGCTGGTCGTGCAGGACGCGCTCGCCCAGGCGCTCGCCAAGCGCTGGATCGCGGGCGCCGCGCTGGATGTATTCGAGGACGAACCCCTCGCCCCCGACAGCCCGTTGTGGCAGGTGCCCGGGCTGATCGTGTCCCCGCACATGAGCGGTGACACGGTCGGCTGGCGGGACGAGCTCGGCGCGCAGTTCGTCGAGCTGTACGAGCGCTGGGCGGTGGGCCGGAGCCTGCCGAACGTGGTCGACAAGCAGCGCGGGTACGTACCCGGACACTGAACCCGGCCCGGCGGGTGCGGGCCGGGCACCGGCCAGGGGCGCCTCGTTCGCGATCGGGACGGGTCCGTGTCGGCATAGGTCGCCGGGGCCCGGGTAGCAGCGCGGCCATGGCACCACCTATAGGAATCGGCGAGAAGAGACCTGGCCCCACCCGCAGAACGCTGCTCGCGGGGGTGGCGGCACTTGGCGCGCCGGCCGCGGCCGGTTGCAGTCGCGTGGCCACGGCGTCCACCACGAAGGGCGGTGATCTGCTCGACCGGCTCAGGGCGCAGGGCGTCGTACGGCTGGGCATCGCGGGCGAGATCCCCTTCGGCTACATCGGCAGGAACGGTGATCTGACCGGCGAGGCACCCGAGTTGGCGAAGGCCGTCTTCAAGCGGCTGGGCGTGGACCGGGTCCAGCCCGTGCCGACGGAGTTCGGCTCGCTCATACCCGGCCTGAACTCGCAGCAGTTCGACGTCGTGGCCGCCGGGATGTACGTGAACCCGGACCGCTGCGAACAGGTGATCTTCGCCGATCCGGACTACCGGATGCTCGACTCGTTCATCGTGCGCAAGGGCAACCCGATGGGTCTGCACACCTATCAGGACGTGGTCGCCAGGAAGGCGAGATTCGCGACCGGAACCGGTTACGCCGAGATCCAGTACGCGGTGGAGGCCGGCTACCGGGAGAGCGACATCCTCGTCGTGCCGGACCAGGTCGCCGGGCTGAACGCGGTCGAGGCCGGGCGCGCCGACGTGTTCGCCGGTACCGCGCTGACCACCCGCGAGGTGGTCAGGAAGTCGCGCAAGGCCGAGGCGACGAAGGGCTTCGCGCCGCTCGTCGGCGGCAAGCCGCACGTCGACGGGGGCGCCTTCGCGTTCCGGCCCGCCGAGACGAGGCTGCGGGACGCCTTCAACGTGGAGCTGCGCAAGCTCAAGAGGAGCGGGGAGCTGTTCCGCATCCTGCGGCCGTTCGGGTTCACCGAGGCCGAGATGACCGATCTGACCGCGAAGGAGCTGTGCGGCGGATGACCCCGGGACTCTGGGAACTCGTACTCAAGGGCGTGTGGACCACGGTCCAACTGCTGGTCTGCAGCACCCTGCTGGCCGCCGCCGTCTCCTTCGCCGTCGGGATCGCCCGCACCCACCGCCGGTGGATCGTCCGCTTCCTCGCGGGCCTGTACACCGAGGTGTTCCGCGGGACCTCGGCCCTGGTCATGATCTTCTGGGTGTTCTTCGTGCTGCCGATCGCCTTCGGCTGGCAGCTCGTGCCGATGTGGGCGGGCACGCTGGCGCTGGGGCTGACCTACGGGGCGTACGGCTCGGAGATCGTGCGCGGCGCGCTGAACGCCGTCGACCCGGCGCAGCCCGAGGGCGGCATCGCGCTCGGCTTCACGCCCTGGCAGCGGATGCGGCTGATCCTGCTGCCGCAGGCGGTGCCGGAGATGGTCCCGCCGTTCTGCAACCTGCTGATCGAGCTGCTCAAGGGCACGGCGCTGGTGTCCGTGATGGGCATGGGCGATCTGACGTTCAGCGCCAATCTGGTGCGGCTGGCGCTCCAGCAGAGCGCCGAGATCTACGCCTACGTGCTGCTGATCTACTTCGTGATCGCCTTCCTGCTCACCCGGCTCATGCGCGCCCTGGAACGGCGGCTGAAGGCCGGGGTCGGAGGTGGTGTCGCATGACCTGGGACTGGAACGCCGTGACGGACTTCCTGCCGCTGCTGCGGGAGGGTCTGGTGGTCACCCTGGAGGCGCTGGCCCTCGGCTCGCTGATCTCGTTCGCCCTGGGGCTGGTGTGGGCGCTGCTGATGCGGACGCCGACCCCCTGGGTGCGCTGGCCGGTCGGGGCGGTCACCGAGTTCGTCCGCGACACCCCGCTGCTGGTGCAGCTGTTCTTCCTCTTCTACGTGCTGCCCGAGTGGGGCCTGGCCCTGTCCGCGCTGACCACCGGTGTGCTGGGCATCGGCCTGCACTACTCGACGTACACGATGCAGGTCTACCGGGCCGGCATCGAGGCGGTGCCGGCCGGTCAGTGGGAGGCGGCGACGGCGCTGAGCCTGCCGCCCGGCCGGACCTGGCGGGCGGTGATCCTCCCGCAGGCGATCCGGCGGGTCGTGCCGGCCCTCGGCAACTACGTCATCGCCATGCTCAAGGACACACCGATGCTGATGGTGATCACCGTGCTGGAGATGCTCGGTGAGGCCCGGCTCTTCTCCCAGCAGAACTTCCGCTTCACCGAGCCCCTCACGGTGATCGGTGCGGCCTTCATCCTCATCTCCTATCTGGCCTCCCTTCTCCTGCGAGCCCTGGAGCGACGCCTTGTCCGCTGACACCTCCCTGACGAGCGATCCCGACACCCACGCCAATCCGCCGGTGGACGGCAGCGAACTGATCCGCTTCGAGCAGGTCACCAAGCGCTTCGGCGACAACACCGTGCTCGACCGGCTGGATTTCTCCGTCGACTCCGGCAGGCACGTGACGCTGATCGGGCCGTCCGGATCCGGCAAGACGACGATCCTGCGGCTGCTGATGACGCTGACCCGGCCCGACGAGGGCACGATCACGGTGGCCGGGGAGCGGCTGCACCCGGCCGGGGAGAAGCAGACCCGCGAGGTCCGCAAGAAGATCGGGATGGTGTTCCAGCAGTTCAACCTCTTCCCGAACATGAGCGTGCTCAGGAACCTCACCGAGGCGCCCGTGACCGTCCTCGGGCTGTCCCGGGACGAGGCGGAGGCCCGCGCCCGCGAGCTGCTCGACCTGGTGGGCCTGGCCGACAAGTGCGACGTGCGCCCGACCCGGCTGTCCGGCGGGCAGCAGCAGCGGGTGGCGATCGCCCGCGCCCTGGCGATGCGGCCGCAGGTGCTGCTGCTCGACGAGGTGACCTCGGCGCTCGACCCGGAGCTGGTGGCGGGCGTCCTCGACCTGCTCCGGGACATCGCCCGCAGCACGGACATCACGATGCTGTGCGTGACCCACGAGATGAACTTCGCCCGGGACATCTCCGACCAGGTGCTGATGTTCGACGCGGGCCGTGTCGTCGAGTCCGGGCCGCCGGAGAAGCTCTTCGGCGACCCCGATCACGCGCGCACCCGGGAGTTCCTCGGCGCGGTGCTGTGACCTCGGTTACCGACCAGGAAAGTTTTGGCGTGCAATTACAGGACGCACACAAGTCATCACCCCAGGTCTCGTCGGGGTGACATGACTTGGGCATATGCCAGAGAGCCAGCGCCCCAGTTGAGAGGGCCGCATTCTCGCCAACAACCCCTTCCGGGAGGCTTCTTGCCGGTTATCGTGGAGAGGATCCGCTGTCCGGATCACGGCCCAGGAAGCGACCGGGGGGATTCACCGTGGCGCTCAAGCAAGAGCCGACCGCGCCGTACCACTCGGCTCAGGACGCCCTGCGCGTCCTGGAGACGGTGGCGCGGCACTCCAGCGGTGTGACCGACATTCTGCTCGCCCGCGAGACCGGCCTGGGGCCGGAGCGACTGCCCGCGCTGCTGCGCATGCTGCGCCGCGAGGGCTATGTCGAGCAGGTCGGCGACGGCGCGTACGTCACCGGACACGCCCTCGCCCGCCTGGGCTCCAGCCACGACCGCGAACAGGCCCTGCGCGAGAAGCTCCAGCACACCCTCGACCGACTGCGCGACTCCGTCGGCGCCGCCGTCTACATCAGCCGGTACGTCGACGGAGAGGTCAGGGTGACCCAGTACGCCGACAGCCCCGCGACCCCGGCGGTCAACGAGTGGGTCGACTTCCGCTTCTCCGCGCACGCCACCGCGGTCGGCAAGAGCCTTCTCGGCCAACTCGACCACAACGGCCGGCGCGACCATCTCGCCCGGCACAAGATGGCCCGCCTCACCTCGCGCACCATCACCAGCGACAAGCTGCTGCTCTCCCGGCTGGAGGCGCAGCCGCCCACGGTGCCGGTGCTCGACCTCCAGGAGTACGCGGTCGGCACGGTCTGCGCAGCCGTACCGATCACCGCCGGGTCCGCGGTGGGCTGCCTCGCCGTGTCCCTCCCGCTGGAGCACGCGCACCGGCTCCGCCAGGCTGCGGACGCGCTGAACCGGAACGCGGCGCCGGTCCTGCTGTCGCTGGCGATCTAGGACCTGTCCTGAGGCCTGTCGCCCCGGCCGGGCCGGGGCGACAGGCCGTGGTCACGAGCACCCCCGCGGACCAGGTAGTATTTTCTTCGTCGCCGGCCGCACAGAGCGGAAGGCGGGAGTCATGCGCCGCTAGCTCAGTTGGTTAGAGCAGCTGACTCTTAATCAGCGGGTCCGGGGTTCGAGTCCCTGGCGGCGCACAGAAGAGGGGCCCTTCGCGACAGCGGAGGGCCCCTCGGTCATGTGCTCCTCGGCCGGGAGCCCCTCGCCCACGAGCTCCTCGGCCATGAGTCCCTCCCGACCCCGTGCCCGGAACTCCGCCTCCAGTCCGGCCAGGTCCGCGGCGCCGAACCTGCGGTAGGCGCTCGCGCCGGGCGGCCGCCACCAGACCGGATCGGCACACCGGAGACCCTCCCGCCTGAGCCCCGCCCGGTGGACCTTGTTCGTGGCGGTCACCGGCATCCGCTCCACGACCCGCACGAACCGCGGCGCCATCTTCGTCCCCAGATCCGGCTGGGCCGCCAGGAACTCCACGAAACCGGCCGGGTCGAAGTCCCCCGCGAGGGTCGCCATCACCTGGTCCCCGGCCACCGGATCGGGCACCGCGTACACCGCGACGGCCGCCGCGCCCTCGTACCGGGCGAGGATGTTCTCGATCAGCGCGGCGGCGAGGTTCTCGCTGTCGACGCGCAGCCGGTCGTCGGCCCGCCCCGCGAAGTAGAGGAAGCCGTCCCGGTCCCGATAGAAGAGGTCGCCGGTCCAGTACCAGCCGTCCCGGCGCCGCTCGCGTTCCGCCTCGGGGTTGCGCCAGTAACCCTCGAACGGGTTCGGTCCGCGGTTGACCAGCTCGCCGATCGCCGCGTTCCCGTTGAGCAGCCGCCCGGCCGCGTCGAAGGCGGCGGGCGGGCACTCCGCGCGGGTGTGCGGGTCGAGAACGACGAGCTCGGCCCCGCGGGCCGGCCTGCCGACCGCTCCGGACGGCGTCCCCGGCGTCCACTGGACCGCGGCCCCGCCCTCCGAGGAGCCGTACCCCTCCACCAGCCGGACCCCGAACCGCCGCTCGAAGGCGGCCGCGTCCACCGCCCCCGCCTCCGTGCCGAAGCCCAGCCGCAGCGGGTTGTCCCGGTCGTCCGGGCGGGCCTCGGTTGCCAGCAGGTACTGCACCGCCCGCCCCACGTACGTGAAGTAGGTCGCCCGGTAACGCCGTACGTCCGGCAGGAACCGCGACGCCGAGAAACGGCGGCGCAGCGCCACCCCCGCCCCGGCGGCCAGCGCGGGCGCCCAGTCGGCGATCACCGCGTTGCCGTGGAACATCGGCATGCAGACGTAGTGCACGTCGTCCCGGCCCACCCCGAACTGCTCCACCAGCGAGCGGCCGGCGGCGGCCAGCCGGCCCTGGGAGCAGATCGCGGCCTTGGGCGCACCGGTCGAGCCGGAGGTGAAGCAGAGCAGGACACGGTCGGCCGGGGTGGCCCGGGAGGCGTCCGGCCGCGCGTCCGCGTAGGGGGCGAGCAGGTCGGCGTAGGCCTCGGTGTCGGTCACCAGCAGGCGCACGCCGGAGAGTTCGAGTCCGTCGAGGAGGGGCAGGTGGGCCCGCTCGGTGACGACGATCCGGCATTCGGTGTGCCGGATGTCACGGGCCAGCTCGGGCCCCCGGCGTGTGGGGTTGATGCCCGCGACGGCCGCCCCGGCCAGCGCGGCCGCGCCGAGCCACAGCGGGAACTCCGGGGTGTTGTCGAGCAGGACGCCCACATGCGGCTCGGCTCCCCTGGGCAGCAGCTCGGTCAGCAGCTGCGCCCGGGCCGCCGCCCCGGCCGCCGTCTCGTGGTGGGTCAGCTCCTGCTCCCCGCACCACAGCCCCGGCCGGTGGTCCCCCCACCGCTGCGCGACGAGTTCGGCGACCGTGACCCTCGCGTTCCGCGTGGACTTCATGGCCGTGCACGGTAATTGACGACTCGTCAGATAGCCACGGCTACGGCATGAGGTCATCGGCCGCGGAGAACATCAGGTGCGCGGTGACGATGAAGGTGACGCAGAAGGCGAGCGCCACGCCGAGGAACAGCATCAGGCATCCCGACTCGGCGAAGAGCCGGCCGTGCGCCGGCGGCTTGGCCGTGCCCTGCTCGGGGCGGTCGGCGGCGTAGTGGACGGTGACGATGTCACCCTCCAGGGTCGTGCCCGGTCCGCCCGCCTCCTCGAAGCGGACGGTGCGGCCGTCCCGGGTGGTGAACTCGTAGACGTGATGCAGGGTCGTCGACACACTGCTGTCGCCGCCGCCTCCGCTGGTGGTCGTGTACGTGCGCAGGCAGCGCGCCTCGGCGACGAGGCCACTGCCCCAGGCCCGGCTGACCCGCCGGGAACGCTTGACCACCGCGTACATGGCGCAGAGCAGCCCGACGATCATGATCGACGGGATGATGACGAAGAAGATCTCCACGGGCCCCCCGGCCTCCAGTGCGCCTACCCCCCGGTAGGCGTGCCAGGAACCTACCCCCGGGCGGCGGCCGACCGGCTCAAGGGAGGCTCAGAACTCACCGGGCGGGCGTCCGGCGACGGGTCCGCCCGGGGCGGACCCGTGTGCGCCGGGCACCGGTGACACCGGCGCGCACGGACCCTGCCCGTGGGGGGATCAGAAGGTGACGTCGGAGCAGGCGTAGAACGCGTTGGCCGTGTCCGCGATCGTCCACACCGCGACGATGACGTGGTGACCGCTCAGTCCGGACGGCAGCGTGCCGCTGTGGGAGAGCGTGGACGGCGGGCGCTGGCCGTTGTAGGGCACCGTCAGGAACGGTGTGGTGGTGAGGTCGGCGCGGGTCAGGTTGTGGTTCTGGTTCCAGCCCGCCTTGGTGACGTAGTACCGGAAGTCGGTGGTGGCGTGCATGGCGGTGAACTGCCAGCGGAAGGTGTAGCTCTGCCCGCCGGCCACCTTGGTGGTCGGCCAGGCTCCGCCCGAGGGGGTCTTCGGGCTGTCGAGCTGGGCGAACCGCGTGTTGTTGCCCGAGCAGATCTGGCCGTCGGCCGGACCCGCGGCCGGGAAGCCCTTGGGACCCTCGACGCTCTGCGGCTCCCACTGGATGTCGCCGCAGTTCGTGACGGTGCCGTTCTGGCAGAGCTTCTGCCTGCTGACGGGCAGGTCGGTGTAGCCGTGGCTGCTGGCGCCGCCGGCCGAGAGCACGAAGGCTCCGGTGGTGGCGAGGCCCAGCACGGCGGCGTACCACTTGGTCCGTGTGCGCATACTGCCGCTCCTGGAGAACGTGGGGAGGTTCACTGAGGCGTGCAGGTCTAGACCAAGTCTCAGATTATTGCCGTCAATTGAACATGTCCATACCAATCACGGGCTTGCTTCCCCCCGGCCCGCGCAGAACGCCACCGTCAGGTCCTTCACCAGTGCCTTGCGCTCGTAGTCGTCCAGTTCGACCAGTCCGCGCATGGTCAGCCGGGTCACCGTGTCCTCCACCGAGTCGAGGACCGAGGTGAGCACGCTCGCCCGCTGCCGGGCGTCCAGCGCGGCGATCCGGCGGCGCTGCATCACGGCGGCGACCTCCGGGGCGTACTCCACCCGCACCGGCCGCACCGAGAACACCTCCAGGCCGACCGCCTCCGCGTCCCGCGCCACCCGTCTGCCCAGCGCGTCGGCGGCCGCGTCCAGCGAACCCCGCGCCACGCCCGGCATCTCCACCGGCACCCGGGCCAGCGCCGCCTCCACGCACTCGCGCAGATACGTCTCGTGGTCCTCGACCCCGAGCATCGCCCGCGCGGTGTCCCGCACCCGCCACACCACCAGCACCAGGACCCGCAGCGCGACCCCGTTGCCGTCGGCCGCCTGCATCGGCTCGCTGCGCCAGTGCCGCAGCCGCACATCGACCCGGCGGCGCAGCAGCAGCGGGTTGACCCATGTCAGGCCGGTACGCCGGACGGTCCCCCGGTAGCGGCCGAACTGGTCGAGCACCCAGGCCTGTCCGGTCCGGCCCCGGGCGAGACCGCCGAACCCGAGCAGCCCGAGCGCCACGGTCCCGGCGTACGCCGCCCACTGCGCCGGGCCCAGTCCGGCACCCGTCGACGCGGGCAGCCACAGCGCCTGCGCGACCGGCACCGGCAGCGCACCCGCCCACCAGGAGACCGCCGCGCAGCCGGCCGTTCCACAGGCCCCGGCGAGCACGCCCAGCGCGCCGGGCAGCGCCCGCCCGCGGTGCTCCACCAGATCGGGGTCGACCTGCGGCAGCCCGGGCGCGGTCGCGAGCCCGGGCCGGCGCAGGCGCGGCTGCTCGTCGGCGCCCGGCCGGCGCCCCACCACCGCGGGCCCGACCGGTACGGACACCGGGTCCGGCTCGTCACGGAAGAGCAGATGGACGGGGATCTCGGTGGTCGTCTCGTTCTGGATCAGCCGGACGGGCCTGGACTGCCCCTCGGCCGGGCCCGGTCCGTCCGGCCCCTCCGCCGGTCCCGGCCCGTCGGATTCGGGCGTCTGTGACATGGTCGTACTGCTCATACGTGCCTCCGGCCTCTGCGCCAGATGCGTCGCATCGGTGGGCGGGTAGGGGGTCCGCGAGTGGTCGCCGGTGGGGCCGCGGGGGACGCCGGTGGGGCCGCGGACGACCGTCGGGCCGTCGGGCCGGGGGTCCGGTCCGCGGCCCGGCGGTCACGAGAAGATCCGGCGCCAGGTCTCGGGCCCGGGGTAGCCGTCCGCCGCGCCGCCCCGCCAGCCCTGGGCGCGCTGGAACGCCTCGACCGCCCGCCGGTCCGGCTCGCCCCAGCGCGGCCCCGGCCCGGTGGTGAAGTACTTGCCGAACCCCTTCTTCACCAACTGGCGGCCGAGCTGGGCGACGTACACGTTGTCCGCGCCCGGCCGGAACATGCCCCGGCCCGGGTAGGCCGGGATCTTCGCCGGATGCGCCCCGGCCGCGATGTCCCGGCCCGCACCGGTGGCCAGCAGCTCCCAGGTGCGCGGTCCTGGCCGCCCGTCCACGGCCGCGCCCGTCCAGCCCTGGGCGCGCTGGAACGCCTCGGTGGCCCTGCGGTCGGCGTCCGACCAGCGGGGGCCGGGGCCGGTGGCGTAGTAGGCGGCGGCGCCCCGGCTCACCAGTATCCGGCCGAGCTGGGCGACGTACTTGTTGTTCGCGCCGGGACCGAAGTACGCCGCTCCGGGGTACGGCGTCGCACCGGTGCCCGGCTGTCCGCCCGCCGTGATCAGTTTTCCGCCACTGCCGGCCGGCTTCGTGGCCGCCGCCTCCGACGCGAGCCCCTTGTAGCGGTAGGCGACGTATTTGTCGGAGTGACTCCAGTAGGCGTACGGGGTGCCCTGGCGGCGGGTGTGCGGAGGCGTCTGCTCATAGGCGGTGTAGTAGGTGTGCGTGTAGTCCGTCCAGCCGCCGAAGATGACGACGTGCGAGCCCTTCTGCGGGTCCTTCGTATTGTGGAAGAGCAGCATGTCGCCGGGCCGGACCGTGTCCTTCGTGACGCGTTCCCCGTACTGGCCCAGACTGCCCGTCCATTCGTTTCCGGGCAGGCTCCAGGCCATGGAGACAAAACCCGAGCAGTCCTGCCGGTAACCGTCGGACCAATAGGCGTTCATGCTGTACGGCACTTTCGCGTCGAGCCATTTCTTCGCCCGGTTGACGATCTCCGTACGGGTGGTCCTGGGCGTCTTGGGCCCGCCCGGCGTACCGGTCTGCCCGCGGCCGTGGCCGTGCAGCGGGGTCTTGCCGCCCTGCGGGGTGCCGGGCTCGTCACCTGCGGGGACGCCGGGCCGGGCGGGTCCGTGCGGGGCGGCGTGCGCGGGCGCCGCGGCCACCGCGCCGAGCGCCGCCGACGCGGCCGAGGCGGCGGCCACGGCCAGGACGCGGTGGACGGCCGGGGGGCCGACGGTGCGGGTGCGGGAGAAGGGCAGGAATCGGTGCCACAGGGCGCAGCCCGGGCAGTCGCAGTCGCTCGCGGGATCGAATTCCTCGAATACCGGAGTCCTCATGCGATTCCCCTCACACTCCAGGTGGACCTGTCCGCGTGTGTACACGTAGATCAGTTTCCCAACTGTCTTCCGGGTGCGCATGTTGACGGTCCGAACGATGTACAGCGGCCGGCCGGAGGGGGCCGAAGGGGCCGGGGAGCCGCGCGGGGGCGGCCGGGAGGCGGCCTGGAGGTGGTCGGAAGCACCTCCGGACGTCATGTAGAGTTAACGACGTCAGCAGGCGCCGCTAGCTCAGTTGGTTAGAGCAGCTGACTCTTAATCAGCGGGTCCGGGGTTCGAGTCCCTGGCGGCGCACAGACGGAAAAAGCCCCTCGCAGCAGCGAGGGGCTTTTTCGTTGTTTGGCCGGATACCCTCTCGCCATGGCAGCCCGAGACCTCCAGGAGCGGATCAAGAAGCTCATCATCGACCGCCGGCTGCCCTCCGGGGCCCCGCTGCCGACCGAGCCCGAGCTGATGGAGTTCCTCGGCGCGAGCCGGAACTCGGTGCGCGAGGCGCTCAAGGCGCTCCAGGCGATGGGCATCGTCGAGATCCGGCACGGGTTCGGCACCTATGTGGGCCCCATGTCCCTCGCCCCCATGATCGAGGGCCTCGCCTTCCGCACGGTCGCCGGGCACTACCGGGGCGAGGACAGCCTGCTGGAGCTGCTGGAGCTGCGCGAGGCGGTGGAGACCGGTCTGGTCTCCCGGCTCGCGGGCCGCATCCCCGAGTCCGGCCTGGCCGAGCTGGACGCACTCGTGGACCGGATGGAGCAGGAGGCCGAGCGGGGGGCCGGGCTCGCCGAGACCGACCGGGCCTTCCACGCCGCCCTCTACCGGGGGCTGGGAAACCCGCTGCTGCGCGAGGTGCTGGAGGCGTTCTGGGACGCCTTCCACCGGGTCCGCACCGATCTGGCGGACGTCCCGCAGGACCCGCTGGTCACCTGCCGCCAGCACCGGGACATCGTGCGCGCGGTGCGCTCGGGTGACGCGATTCGAGCAGAAGCGGCCATAAGAGATCACTTCGGAAACATTCGCACCCGACTGTCCACAACTGATCCACAACTCCCCCACAGCTGCCACAATGAGCGCGTATGACCGGTAAACAGAGCGTTTCGCGTCTTGCGATCAGGCCGGACGCCGTAGAACCCTGTTTCCCAAGATGCTGTCGTTTGACGGCACTTGGGGGGTAAGAAGCCGGTTGCCGTTGATGCGGGTGGAGGGAACCCGTTCACGGGGGTGTGTCCAGGGGGGCGCCCCGCAACCGGGAGTGCGCAGTTTCGTGTCCATGGGTTGTACGGCGACTGCGCCTCGCCACTGAAACACCTGTGCGGCCGAGGGGGGCCATGGCAGGTGTCAGAAACCGACAGACACGCCCTGACCAGCGTGTTGTGGGGGGAAGACTCATGACGTCCATGCCGACGGGTGCCCGGCACGATCCCGACCCGTCCGAGACGGTCCAGCTGAGAGTGCCCGCGCATTCGACCGGACAGTTACGCCGAGCCAGAAGGGCACTGCCGAGATTCGACTACGAGCACTACAGCCGGCTGGCGGGCCCGCTGACCCAGCCCGACCCGGCCAGGCCGTACCGGGTGGAGTACCGCTCACTGCTCTCGCAGGAGCCGCACCGGATCCGGGCCGCCCTGATGCTGGGCGCCGCACCCGTGCTGTCCCTGGTCCTGCTGGGCTGGCTGCTGCGGCCGGAGCACTGGACCTCGCGTGACCACCCCGCCTCCTCCTGGCTGCCGGCGCTCGACGTCGTCATGCTCGTCTCGATCGGCCTGATCGAGTTCTTCCGCTGCATGAACGTACTGTCGAACGCGCACGCCACCCTGGTCGCCCGCGACCCGGTCCCGGTCGTACCCGAGACCGGCACCCGAGTCGCGTTCCTGACCTCCTTCGTGCCCGGCAAGGAACCGCTGGAGATGGTGACCCGGACCCTGGAGGCCGCCGTCCGGCTGCGCCACCGGGGGCTGCTGCACGTATGGCTGCTCGACGAGGGCGACGACCCCGGGGTCAAGGCGGTCTGCGCCCGGCTCGGCGTGCACCACTTCTCCCGCAAGGGCGTCGAGAGGTGGAACCGGCCCAAGGGCCCGCACCGCGCGAAGACCAAGCACGGCAACTACAACGCCTGGCTGGAGGCGCACGGCGACGCGTACGACTACTTCGCCTCCGTCGACACCGACCACGTACCACTGCCCAACTACCTGGAGCGGATGCTCGGCTTCTTCCGCGACCCGGACGTCGGCTTCGTCATCGGCCCGCAGGTCTACGGCAACTACGACACGTTCGTCACCAAGGCCGCCGAGTCCCAGCAGTTCCTCTTCCACGCGCTGATCCAGCGCGCCGGCAACTTCTACGGCGCCCCGATGTTCGTCGGCACCTCCAACGCCGTACGCATCAGGACGCTGAAGCAGATCGGCGGCCTGTACGACTCGATCACCGAGGACATGGCGACCGGGTTCGAGATCCACCGGCACCGCAACCCGGACACGGGCCACAAGTGGCGCTCCGTCTACACGCCCGACGTGCTCGCGGTCGGCGAGGGGCCGAACGCCTGGACGGACTTCTTCACCCAGCAGCTGCGCTGGTCCCGGGGCACCTACGAGACCATCCTCAAGCAGTACTGGAAGGGCTTCTTCTCGCTGCCGCCGGGCAAGCTCTTCAACTACACGATGATGATCATCTTCTACCCGATGTCGGCTCTGAACTGGATCCTCGCGGCGCTGAGCTGCGCGCTGTTCCTGGGCCTGGGCGCCTCGGGCGTGGACATCGACCCGACCGTGTGGCTGATGCTCTACGGCAACGCCTCCGCGCTCCAGATCGGCCTGTACGTCTGGAACCGGCGGCACAACGTCTCCCCGCACGAGCCGGAGGGCTCGGGCGGTGTGGCCGGCATGGTGATGTCGGCGCTGTCCGCGCCGGTCTACGCCCGCTCGCTGATGGACACGGTGCTGCGCCGCAGGAGCAGGTTCGTGGTGACGCCTAAGGGCGACTCGGCCAGTCCTGACACCCTGTTCGGGACCTTCCGTATCCATCTGTTCTTCATCGTGGTCTTCGCCGGGTCGATCACCGCCGGCTTCGCACAGGGGCACTCCCACCCCGCGATGGTGGTCTGGGCCTCGCTCGCCCTGCTGATCACCGCGTCGCCGATCCTCGCCTGGCGGTACACGCTGCGGCAGGCCCGGAAGCGGGCCGCCCAAGCCACCCCGGAACCGCAGGACGCGGTCCCGCCGCAGTTCACCACGGCCGGCCCGCACCCGGCACCCGGCCCGCACGGCCCGGTGCCCCGGCCCGGCCTGGCCGCGTCGGGCGGGAGCGGCGACCAGACCATGCGGATAGCCCTGGGCGGACCGGGAGGTCGTGAGGAATGAGCGAGCGAGCCGGACGGCGGCGCGCACGGCGACTCGCGGTGGGTACGGCGGTGGTCCTCGCACTGGCCGGGATGAACGGCCCGTGGATGTACCGCTTCGGGACCGAGAAGTACCACGAGTACGCGATCGACAGACCGCAGTACAAGGCCGAGAACGGCCACTGGCAGATCGTGCAGTTCCCCGAGAAGTACCGCCAGGACACCATCCACGCCGTCCTGCTGCACACCGGCAAGGTCCTGCTCGTGGCGGGATCGGGCAACAACCAGGACAACTTCGACGCCAAGAAGTTCGACAGCCGTATCTGGGACCCGGTCAAGGGCACGATCAAGAAGGTGCCCACGCCGAACGACCTGTTCTGCACCGGCCACACCCAGCTCGCCGACGGCAGCATCCTGATCGCGGGCGGCACCAAGCGGTACGAGAAGCTGAAGGGTGACGTCACCAAGGCCGGCGGCCTGATGATCGTCCACAACGAGAACCCCGACCGGCCGGTCACCCTGCCCGCGGGCACCCGGTTCACCGGCAAGGAGAACGGCAGGACCTTCGTCTCCAAGGACCCGGTGCTCGTACCGCGCGCCAAGAAGGTGTTCGACCCGGCGACCGGCCGGTTCCTGCACAACGACCCCGGCCTTGGCCGCATCTACGTCGAGGCGCAGAAGTCCGGCTCGGCGTACCAGACCGGCACCCAGGACAACTATGCGATCCAGGGCCTGACCGGGGTCGACGCCCGCAACACGTACGGCATCGCGCAGAAGCTCGCGCTCGACAAGAAGGACTTCCAGGGGATCCGGGACGCCTACGAGTTCGACCCGGTCGCCGAGAGGTACATCAAGGTCGACCCGATGAACGAGGCCCGCTGGTACCCGACGCTCACCACCCTCAGCGACGGGAAGGTCCTCAGCGTCTCCGGCCTCGACGACATCGGCCAGCTGGTCCCGGGCAAGAACGAGATCTTCGACCCCGCGACCGGGAAGTGGACCTACACCTCCACGATCCGCCAGTTCCCCACGTATCCGGCGCTGTTCCTGATGCAGAACGGCAAGATCTTCTACTCGGGCTCCAACGCGGGCTACGGACCCGACAACGTCGGCCGGGACCCGGGCGTCTGGGACGTGGCCACCAACCGGTTCACCAAGCTGCCCGGACTGAGCGACCCCGACCGGATGGAGACGTCGGGCACGGTGCTGCTGCCGCCCGCGCAGGACGAGCGGTACATGGTGATCGGCGGTGGCGGGGTCGGCGAGTCCGAGCTGGCCAGCAACCGGACCCGGATCATCGGCCTGAAGGACGCCCACCCGGCGTTCAGGGACGGGCCGGCCCTGGAGAAGGGCACCCGCTACCCGCAGTCCTCGGTGCTGCCCGACGACACCGTGCTGGTGTCGGGCGGCTCGCAGGACTACCGGGGGCGCGGCGACTCCGACATCCTCCAGGCCCGGATCTACCACCCGGACACCAACGCCTTCGACCGGGTGGCCGACCCGCTGGTGGGCCGCAACTACCACTCGGGCTCGCTCCTGCTGCCCGACGGGCGGGTGATGTTCTTCGGCTCGGACCCGCTGTACGGCGACAAGGACGACACCAAGCCGGGCACGTTCGAGCAGCGCATCGAGATCTACACACCGCCCTACCTCTACCGGGACGCACGGCCGTCGCTGTCCGGGGGCCCGCGGACGATCGCGCGCGGCACCACGGGCACGTTCACCTCACGGCACGCCGCCGCGATCAGGAAGGTGCGGCTGATCCGGCCGAGCGCCTCGACCCACGTCACGGACGTCGACCAGCGGTCGGTCGCGCTGGACTTCACGACCTCCGGCGACCGGATCACGGTGACCGTGCCGAAGAGCCGCAACCTCGTGCCGTCGGGCTGGTACATGCTGTTCGTGGACGACGACCGGGGCACGCCCAGCAAGGCCCAGTGGGTGAAGGTGCCCTAGCCGGCGGGCCGGCGGTTCCGGGCCGGCGGTGTCAGTGGGTGGCCCGTGCCAGGTCCAGTGCGTACTTCGGCCACCACTGGCCCGCCTTGGGGCCGCCCTTGCACTCGCCGTCCGACTCGCCCGGCCGTTTGACCCACAGGTAGGCGTCGGCCAGCGCGTCCGCCGTCCTGGTCGTCGGCGGTGCACCCAGCGCGCGGCCGGGCGGGTTGCACCAGCGCTCGTCCGGATCGCCCTGTGTGTAGGGCCCGTTGCCGTTGCGGCTGGTGTCGACGACGAAGTGCTTGCCGCCGACCTTCGCCGAGAGGTCCCTGCCGTAGGCGAGGGAGTCCTTCGTGGAGTAGAAGTTGGAGACGTTCACCGCGAAACCGTCGGCCTTGTCGACGCCCGCCCGCCGCAGCGCGTCCGCCACCTGGTCGGGGTGGCCCCAGCCCGCGTTGCCCGCGTCGAGGTAGACCTCCGTGTTCTTCAGGGACTTGAGCCTGTCGACGGCGCCTCGCAGGAGGTCGTAGCGCTCCGCGTGGAAGTCCTCCGGGGTGCAGCCGTCCACCAGGTGCAGCAGGGCGTCCGGTTCCAGGACCACCGTGCTGGGACGGTCCCCGATGCCCCGGGCCACGCCGTCGATCCAGGACCGGTAGGTGTCGCCGTCGCCGGCGCCGCCCTGCGAGTACTGGCCGCAGTCGCGGTGCGGGATGTCGTAGAGGACCAATAACGCGGTGCGGCCCACTCGTTCGGCGGCCTCGGTGAAGCCCCGGGCCTCCTGCTCCGGGTTCTCCGGGCCGATCCACTCACCGGTCGGCTGCTCGGCGATCTTGCGGATCTGCCCGGCCTCGTCCGTGCGACCGGCCTTGGCGTAGGACGCCAGCTGCCGTGCCGCGTTCCCGTCCGGGTTCACCCAGAACGGGTCGGTGCGCTCGGGCTGTTGAGTGACCCCGGCGCTCGCCGCGCCGCCCGGCTCGCCGTCGTCCCCGCCGCCCGACGAGCATCCCGCGACGGCCAGCGCCGCCCCCAGCGCCACCATGCAGATCCCGCCCCGGACCGAAGACCGCTCCCCCCACGTGCGATACATCCAACTCCCCCTAGAGTGCACTGTTCTGCGCAGTTCCTCCCGGCGCCAATCCTGACATACGACCCCGTACGCCCACGGGATCGCCCGAATTTGTCGGGAAGTTGTCGACAGCTCCAAGGCCTCGACGCGGCACGCCCCCGGGTCACCTGCGGGGATGACGGAGAGCCACGACCGGGGAACCCGGCGTCATACGCCCTCTAGGCCCGCGGGCACATCCGTTCTACAGTCTTCTCGGACGGCCCCGGCCGGCCGTGCACTCACCGTGGCCTGCGCAACCTCCCGCGTCGCCCGCCGGGTTACTCCCGCAACCCGTGCGCACGCGGTCGAGGACCGGCCCGGTCGGCGTCTCCAAGGGGGAGCGGGCCGCCGGCCGGGCCCGGTGACCCCCGGTCCGTCCACGGCGCCGGGGACGGCCACGGGGGGCGTGCGCGACGACGGAGGCGTGCGCGACCGGCCGCGCCGCTCCGTACCGGTGGATCGCCCGGTGCCGGGCGTCTCAGATCCGTTCGACGAGATCCGCGATGGAGTCCACGATCTCCGAGGGCCGGTACGGGAAGTCCTCGACCTGCTCGGGCCGGGTCAGCCCGGTGAGCACCAGGAACGTCCGCATCCCGGCCTCCATGCCGGCCAGCACGTCGGTGTCCATCCGGTCGCCGATCATCGCGCTGTTCTCGGAGTGGGCGCCGATCGCATTGAGGCCGGTGCGCATCATCAGCGGATTGGGCTTGCCGGCGAAGTACGGCTTACGGCCGGTCGCCTGGGTGATCAGCGCGGCCACGGCACCGGTGGCGGGCAGCGGGCCCTCGGCGGACGGGCCGGTCTCGTCCGGGTTGGTGCAGATGAAGCGGGCACCGCCGAGGATCAGCCGCACGGCCTTCGTCATCGCCTCGAACGAATACGTCCGGGTCTCGCCGAGCACGACGTAGTCCGGCTCGTGGTCGGTGAGGATGTAGCCGATGTCGTGCAGCGCGGTCGTGAGGCCGGCCTCGCCGATGACGTACGCCGTGCCGCCCGGCCGCTGGTCGTCCAGGAACCGGGCGGTGGCCAGCGCCGAGGTCCAGATGGACTCGACCGGCACCTCCAGGCCCATGCGCCGCAGCCGGGCGTGCAGATCGCGCGGGGTGTAGATCGAGTTGTTGGTCAGCACGAGGAACGGCTTGCCGGACTCGCGGAGTTTCTTGATGAAGGCGTCGGCACCGGGAATCGGGACACCCTCGTGGATCAGCACACCGTCCATGTCGGTGAGCCACGACTCGATGGGCCTGCGGTCTGACATGTGCAAGGTCTCCTGCCGTACGCGGTACGTGAGCCCCAGCCTAGACACAGGCCCGATCTTGCGGAACGGCCTTCCGGTCCGCGGTCAGCGCCGCCTGCGCACCAGTACCAGTACCAGCACACCGCCGGCGAGCAGCAGGGCGAGGGTCGCAGCGAGCACGGCGGCCGGGGCGCCGAGGCCGGTACCGGCGAGCTCCTCGACGAAGGGGACGTCGTCGGCGGAGGCGGAGGCGGCCGGCTCGGCGGAGCCGTTGGATTTGGTGGAGTCGGTGGAGTCGGGCACGGACGCGGACGAGGTGCCCGAGGCGTGGGGCCGCGGGGCGCCGGAGGGGGCTGGGGAACCGGCGGGAGTGCGTGGCGCGGTGTCCGGATCGCTGCCGATGCCGGTCCCGGGGCCGGCGCTCGGGCGGGAGGACGACGCGGCAGGCGGGCGCACGGTGCCGGAGGCGGCGGGGGTGTCGGCGCGCGCGTGCCCACCCGCCTCGGTGTTCGGGTTCGGGTTCGGGTTCGGCTTCGGGTTCGGGTGCGCGTTCGGGTTCGTGTCGGAATGTGTACCCGTACCCGCGTCGGCGTCGGGGCGGGTGTTGGAATCCGCGTCGGCCGCGACGCGGAAGCGGTAGGCGTTCGACTCGCCGACCCAGTCGCCGTCGTCCTTGTGGCGCTGGACCACGGCCGCGTTGACGGTGATGTCCTTGGCCGCCGTGTCGGAGGTGAGGGCGAGCCGGACCTTCACCGTGAGGGACTTGCGCGGGGCCACCGTGAAGCCCGCGAAGTCGTCCGTGCCGTCGTCCTCCGCGTCGAACGCCCCGACCAGTTCGTCCTCGTCGGTCGTCTCGAAGTGGACGCGACGTGGGCGCGTGCCGTCGTAGAACTCCAGGAGCAGTTGGTCGGGCTTCAGGGCGTGCTGCCCGTCGACCAGCACGACGACCGGGTGGATGCCCGCGCAGGGGCGGGTGGTGGTGTTGGTCAGGTCCAGGTACCAGGTGCCGTAACCGCCGCCGGGCTCGTAGGCGCCGGGGCCGCCGCGGATCCGGGTGGTGAGGGGGAAGGCGTTGCCGTCGGAGGTGGCACAGACCGGGTCGGAAGCGGCGCGAACCGCCGAGGCGTTCGCCGCAGCGGCGGTCGCCGTCGATACGGGAAGCAGGGCGGCGGCTGCCGCCAGGCACAGGGAGACGGGGGTGCACGGTCGCATGGTCAAGTGACCCTGCCGGACGAGGACGGCCGGGCCCCGGCGCCATGCCGGGCCGAAGGACGACAGAACTCGAACGAGTGTGCAATTCCGTCCGATCGGCGCACCCCCGGTTGCCGCCTCGGGACTCCGGGGGCGTGGGGCTCCGGCGGATCACGCCGCAGACGCGGGGTCCGGCACGCCCACCTCGGCTGATACGGCACCGCAGCTTTCCTGCGACTTGGTCCGCCGGACAGGCCCTAGGTGTCGTCCCGCCCGAACAGCGGCCCCAGCAGCAACTGGGCCGCCCCTTCCGCCACCGCGCGCGCCCCGCCCGGCGCCACCCGCACCGGCACCGCGCCCTCGGCCGCGCCCCCGCGCCGGGCCCGCGCGTCGAGCACCTCCGCCACGCCGCGCACGAACCGCTCCGGCGCCGCGGCGACCGTACGCCCGCCGAGCAGCACCTGGTCGATGTCGAGCAGCCCCACCAGGTTCGCCGCGCCCGCGCCCAGCACCCGGGCCGCCTCCTCGATGTCGCCGCGCGCCACGGCGCCCAGGCACAGGGCCTCGATGCAGCCGCGGTCGCCGCAGCCGCACGGCGGCCCGTCGAGCTGGATGACCTGGTGCCCGAACTCCCCCGCCCCGGTGCGCGCGCCCCGGTGCACGCCGCCCCCCACGACAAGTCCGGCGCCGAGTCCGGTGCCGAGGTGCAGATAGGCGAAGGAGTCCCCCTCGCCGCCGACGGCCAGTCCGAGCGCCGCCGCGTTGGTGTCCTTGTCGACGACCACCGGCACACCGCCGAGCCGCCGGGCGAGCGCGTCCCGCAGCGGGAATCCGTCCCACTCGGGGAAGCCGGTGACACGGTGCAGTACGCCGTGGGTGTGGTCGAGGGGACCGGGCAGGGCCACGCCGACCCCGAGGAGGGAGCCGGAGCGCCGGGCGGAGGCCAGGAGTTCCGCCTCCCGGGCCACCGCCGCGACCACGGCCTCGCCCCCCGCCCCCAGGTCCAGCGGACCGCCCCGCTCCGCCACCACGCTCCCGGCGAGGTCGACCAGGACGGCCCGTGCCTCGTCCCGGTCCAGGTGCACGCCGACGGCGTACCCCGCCTCGGGCACCAGCCGCAGCACCGTGCGCGGTTTGCCGCCGGTCGACGCGCGCCGCCCCGCCTCCGTCGCCAGCCCCTCGGCCCGCAGCCGGGCGGTGATCTTGCTGACGGCCTGCGGGGTCAGCCCGGTCCGCTCGGCGAGTTCGAGCCTGCTTATGCCGTCCGCGCCCCCGGCCCCCGCCGTGCGCAGCAGGTCGAGGACCAGCGCGGTGTTGTGGCTGCGCAGCGCGAGCAGATTGGCGCCGGCCGTCGCGCCCGTACGGCCGCCGCCGGTCCCGCCACCACCGCCGCTCCCGCTCCCGGTCCCGGTCCCGCCGACCGCGCCACCGCTGTCGGCGCTCCCGCCGCCACTGCCACCCCTGGTCCTGTTCACCCCGCCATTCTCCCCCGCGCTTGCACTTTGGCAACAGCGTTGCGAAAGTAGGGGGCATGACTGCTACCCCCCTCCGCGTGGGCCTGATCGGTTACGGCCTAGCCGGTTCCGTCTTCCACGCTCCGCTGATCGCCGCCACCGAGGGCCTGGTCCTCGACACGGTGGTCACCTCGAACCCCGAGCGCCAGGAACAGGCCCGCAAGGAGTTCCCGGACGTCCACGTCGCCGTGAACGCCGAGGAACTGTTCGACCGCTCCGCCGACCTCGACCTGGTCGTCATCGCCTCGCCGAACAAGACGCACGTCCCGTTCGCCACGGCCGCGCTGAAGGCCGGTCTGCCCGTCGTGATCGACAAGCCGATCGCGGGCACCGCCACCGAGGCCCGCGAGCTGGCGGCCCTCGCCGAGGAGCGCGGCCTGCTCCTGTCCGTGTTCCAGAACCGCCGCTGGGACAACGACTTCCTCACCCTGCGCAGGCTGATCGCCGACGGCGAGCTGGGCGACGTCTGGCGCTTCGAGTCGCGCTTCGAGCGCTGGCGCCCGCAGCTCAAGGGCGGCTGGCGCGAGTCCGGCGACCCGGCGGAGATCGGCGGTCTGCTCTACGACCTCGGCAGCCACGTCGTCGACCAGGCGCTGGTCCTGTTCGGCCCCGTCACGCAGGTGTACGCCGAGTCGGACGTCCGGCGCGCGGGCGCGGCGGCGGACGACGACACCTTCATCGCCCTCACGCACGCGAGCGGCGTCCGCTCCCACCTCTACGTCTCCGCGACGACCGCCCAGCTCGGCCCGCGCTTCCGGGTGCTGGGCTCGCAGGCGGGCTACGTCAAGCACGGTCTGGACCCCCAGGAGGCGGCACTGCGGGACGGCGATCGTCCCGGTGCCGGCTGGGGCACGGAGCCCGAGCAGCTGTGGGGCCGTCTCGGCTCCGGCGAGTCCCCGCTGTCCGGCGGCGGCGCCCCGGTACCGACCCTGCCCGGCGACTACCCCGCGTACTACGCGGCGGTGGCGAAGGCCCTCACCGACGGCGGCCCGAACCCGGTGACCGCGCTGGAGGCGGCCACGGCCCTCGACGTCCTGGAGGCGGCCCGCCGCTCGGCCCGCGACGGTGTGACGGTGAACCTGTGATGAGCGCACGCGAGATCACCCCCCGGTTCGCCCCCGAGATCACCCCGAGCGTGGAGGAACTGGAGGCCCAGGAACGCCGGCTGGTCTTCCGTCAGTTCACCCACGACGACGCCTGGGCCCTCGGCTCGCTCCTGGTGGAGCTGGCCCGGGAGCGCCAGGCCCCGGTCGCCATCGACATCCACCGCGCGGGCCAGCAGCTCTTCCACGCCGCGCTGCCGGGATCCACCCTCGACAACGACGCCTGGATCGCCCGCAAGCGCCGGGTCGTCGAGCGCTACGGCGCGGCGTCCTACCTCGTCGGCGCCCGGTTCCGGGCCAAGGGCACCACGTTCGAGGACTCCTCCCGCCTCGACCCCGACCTGTACGCGGCGCACGGCGGCTCCTTCCCGATCAACGTCGAGGGCGTCGGCGTGATCGGCTCGGTGACGGTCTCCGGGCTGCCGCAGCTGGAGGACCACCGGTTCGTGGTGGCGACGCTGGAGCAGTTCCTGGGCCTGTAGGACCGGTCCGTACGCGGGATTACCGCGCGGCTCCCTCCGGTTGGGACGGACGTGCACGACGATCACGGCACGACACCCATCCGGAGGGAACGGACCCGATGACCGAGTCGACGAACGGCACCCCCACCGTCAAGGAAGCGATCGGCAGGTACGGCGTCTGGAGCACGGGCCTGCGCCCGGAGGACCCGGCCCGGCGCGGCGAGATCGCCGAGGCGGCCGCGGAACTGGAGGAACTCGGCTACGGGGCGGCCTGGCTGGGCGGCAGCAGCGCCCCCCGGCACGCCGGACCGCTCCTCGAAGCGACGTCCCGGCTGGTCGTGGGCACCAGCATCCAGAGCATCTGGCAGTACGAGGCCGACGAGAGCGCGGCCGGGTTCGCCGAGCTGGAGTCGTCCCACCCGGGCCGTTTCGTGCTCGGCCTGGGCGTGAGCCACGCCAGGCTCGCGGAGCAGTACCGCCGTCCGTACTCGGCGCTGGTCACCTATCTGGACGCGCTGGACAAGGCCGGAGTGCCCGCCGGGCGGCGCGTCCTGGCGGCCCTCGGCCCGAGGACCCTGGAGCTGTCCGGGGACCGGGCGGCGGGTGCGATCCCCTACCTCGTCACGCCCGAGCACACCGCGAGCGCCCGCGAACTCCTCGGCGACGGGCCCCTGCTGGCCCCGGAGTTCGCGGTCGTCCCGGAGGCCGACCCGGCCCGCGCCCGCGCCCTGGCCCGTGGGCACCTGGCGCTGTATCTCTCGCTGCCCAACTACACCGGCAACTTCCTGCGCCTGGGCTTCACCGAGGACGACCTGGCCGACGGCGGCAGCGACCGTCTGGTCGACGCGCTGTACGCGTGGGGCGACGAGGAGCGGATCCGGGAGCGGGTCGAGGCCTTCCACCGGGCGGGCGCCGACCATGTGGCGATCCAGGTGGTGGACGCGGGCGCGCGGGACGACCTGCCGCGCGAGGCCTGGCGAAGGCTCGCGGCCGTACTGAAGTAGACGGATCCGACGCGACCGGATCCGAGGTGACCGGATCCGACGCGACCCGATCCGACGCGACCCGATCCGAGGTGACCGGATCCGGGCCCGGCCCCCGCGCCCGCCCGGGCCGGGCCTACGCGTCCTTCAGTTCCTGCCGCTGACGGCCGAGTCCGTCGATCTCCAGCTCCACCACGTCCCCGGCCCGCAGGAACGGCTTCGGTTCGGGCCGCCCCACGGCGACCCCGGCCGGAGTCCCGGTGTTGATGACGTCACCGGGGTACAGGGTCATGAAGTGGCTGACGTAGCGCACCACTTCGCCCACCGGGAAGATCTGCTCGGCGGTCGTCCCGTCCTGTCTCAGCTCCCCGTTGACCCACAGCCGCAGCGAGAGCTCCTGCGGGTCCCCCACCTCGTCGGCGGTGACCAGCCACGGGCCCAGCGGGTTGAACGTCTCGCAGTTCTTCCCCTTGTCCCAGGTCCCGCCCCGTTCCATCTGGAACTCGCGCTCGGACACGTCGTGCGCCACCGCGTACCCCGCGACATGGGCGAGCCCCGCCTGCGCCGACTCCAGATAGCGGGCGGTCCGTCCGATGACGACGGCCAGCTCCACCTCGTGGTCCGTCTTGGTGGAGCCACGCGGCACGAGAACCGTGTCGTTCGGCCCCACGACCGTGTCCGGCGCCTTGAAGAAGACGACGGGCTCGGTGGGCGGCTGGACCCCCATCTCCCGGGAGTGGTCGTGGTAGTTCATCCCGATGCACACGATCTTGCCGATCCGCCCCAGCGGCGGCCCGACGCGCAGCCCGGCCGGGTCCAGCACCGGCAGCCCGCCGTCGCCCTCGGAGGCTTCGGCGGCGGCGCGGATCCGGTCGAGTGCGGCGTCGTCGGCGAGCAGCGCCCCGTCGATGTCGGTGACGAGACCCGACAGGTCCCGCAGGACGCCTCCGGCGTCGAGCAGCGCGGGCCGCTCCGCGCCCGCCGTCCCCACTCGCAGCAGCTTCATGGTCACCGTCTCCTTCGCTCGCGGGCGCCCGGCCGACAGGTGCGGCCATCGAAGAACCGGTCGATCATCCAAGGTCCGCATCCAGTCCGCAAGACCGTGTTCACGGACCGGACCGAACCGGACCGAACCGGATGGAACCGAACCGGTACGGCCGGGCGGACCGTCAGCGGTACAGCACCGCCCGTTCCACCGCGCTCCAGGCCGTGCTGGTCACCATGTACAGCGCGGCGGCCAGCGGCATGACGGCCACGGTGAAGAGCGTGAGGAAGGACATGAACGGTGCGACCTTGCCGACCGCGCCGAGACCGGGCAGCTGCCCGTCCGCGCCACCCCCGCCGCCGGCCCCGGCCGTGGCACCGGCACCGGCCGTGGCGTCCGCCGCGGCCATCTGCTTCGTACGGCGGTAGTTGAAGGTCGCGACGGCGGCGACGACCGCGAAGAGGGCGAGGTACACGACCCCCGCGGCTCCGAACACCCCGCCGTCGGCCAGGGCGTCGGCCCAGCGGCCGCCCAGGGGCGCGGCGAACAGCCGGTGGTCCAGCAGGCCGTTGGGGGCACCGCCGATCGTCCGGTTCGAGAACAGGTGGTACAGCAGGAAGAACGCGGGCAGTTGGAGCAGGCTCGGCAAAAGGCCGGACAGCGGCGACACCTTTTCCTCGGCGTGCAGTTCCAGTACCGCCTGCCGGAGCTTCTCGGGGTTCTTCGCGTGCCGTCTGCGCAGTTCGGCGATCCGCGGTTGCAGTGCGGCCCGGGCCCGCCCGCCGCGGGCCGCGGCCCGGGACAGGGGGTGCACGAGCAGTCGTACCAGAGCGGTGAACAGGACGATGGCGGCGGCGGCGGCCGCGCAGGCGTGGAAGAGCGGTTCGAGCAGATCGGCGAGCTGCTCGACGAGGTGCGCGAAAACGGACATGGCTGAGCCCTCCGGGGTCTCGTCGTGCCGGAAGCGGGTGGCTGTACGACGGCATGACGATCCGGGCGGGGCACGTCGGAGGGTGCGGGGTCACCGGAGAAGGGAAGTGCGGTGCCCCGGTCTTGCCCGGCCGGCGTGTCCTACGCGGAGATCGTCGGGAGGGCGGTGCCAGGGGCCCTGGGCCTGCGCCGGCCGGGGGCGTCGGGGTCGCGCTGGGGCAGGAACGCCGTACGGCGGGCCCGGTCGCGGATGGCCGTACGCACCCGGGTGGGCGGCACGGCGGGTGCGCAGCGCGCGGCGAGGCGGGAGCAGAGACAGAGGGCGGACGCGGCCGCGGCGGTCGCGGCGAGCGCGACGGCGGCCGGGAGACTGCCGGTGTCCAGCAGCGCGATCTGGAGCAGCAGGACCAGCAGCACGGCGAGCGGGCGCACGGCGGCGCGGCTGCGGATCATCGCCCCTTCTCCTCTCGCCCTCTCGTACCCACGTATGCCCTGCCGATCGTAGACGTGCCCTGCCGGTCGTGCGTGTGCCGTGCCGGCCGTACGTGTGCCCTGCCGGCCGTACGCGATCCGCCGGAGGGGATCCGTCAGGCGGGATCCGCGCCGGCAGGCTGCGCACCTGCGGGTTCCGCGCCGACGGGTTCCACGGCGAGGGGTTCCAGCAGCCGCTTGGGCTTCAGCAGGGCCCGGCTGACCGGGTCCGCCGGGTCCGGGTCGAGATCCGGTCCCGGCACCGTGAAGACGTCGGAAACGGGTACGACGGTTGCGCAGGCGGGGCATTCGCCGTACGAGCCGAGTTCCGTGCCGCAGTCGGCGTGCCGGAACTCGCGCAGCAGCGACCCGTCGACGTTCTCGCGCCCCCACCGGCCGAGCGAGCGCAGCACCGGCCACAGGGACACGCCGCGCTCGGTGAGGACGTACTCGTCGCGCGGCGGCGACTCCTGGTAGCGGCGCTTCTCCAGGATCCCCTCGGCCAGCAGCGACTGCAGGCGGGAGGCGAGGACCGCGCGCGGGATGCCGAGGTGGACGAGGAAGTCGTTGTAGCGCCGTACGCCGTACAGGGCGTCGCGGACGACCAGCAGCGTCCAGCGTTCACCGATGATCTCCAGTGCTCGGGCGATCGAGCACTCCTGCGATGCGTAGTCCTTGCCCAGTGCCATGACGTCCACTGTAGCCACTTTTCCTCATGATGGTTCAATGACCGAACCATGGATGCTACGGTCGGAGACATCAGTAAGTTCAATGACCGAACTCGCACGGTTGCCGCCTCCCCGGAAGGACGCCATGACCACGCTCGACCCCACCGCCACGACCACCGGCACCGCCGCCGTCGCGGCCACCGGCGCGGTGCGCGGGCAGCGCCCGGACCCGCCCGCACGCCCCCGCGCGACCCTGGCCCTGACCAGCGCCGCGACCGCCGTGGCGCTGATGACGTACACCGCGCCGACGGTCACGCTCCCCGACCTGGCCGCCGACCTGCACACCGCTCCCTCCGCCCAGGCCTGGCTGCTCAACGGCACCCCGCTGGGCCTGGCCGCCCTGCTCCTGGTCGCCGGCAGCCTCGCCGACGACTACGGCCGCCGCCGGATCTTCGTGGCCGGCACGCTCGCCCTCGGCCTCACCACCGCACTCGGCGCGCTCGCCGGCTCGACCTGGCTGTTCACCCTGGCCCGGGTCGCCCAGGGCGCGGCGAGCGCGGCCCTGCTCGCCAGCAGCCTGGGACTGCTCGTGCACGCCTTCCCCACCCCACGCGGCCGGCTGCACGCGACCGGCGTGTGGGGCGCGTTCGTCAGCGGCGGCATCGCCGTCGGCCCGCTGCTCACCGGGGCGCTGCCCGACTGGCGGCTGGGCTACGCCGTCCTGGCCACCGCCGCCCTGGTCGTGGCCGGCCTCTCGGCGCGCACCCTGACCGAGTCGCGCGCCCCGCGCGGCGGCCGCCCCGACCTGCTCGGCGCGGTGACCTTCGGGCTGGCGCTGGTCGCCCTCGTCGCGGCGCTCACCCTGGGCCGGGACGGCTGGCTGCGCGCGCCGGTCGGCCTGCTGCTGGCCGCGTTCGTGCTGCTGACCGGCGCCTTCACCCTGGTCGAACGTCGCTCCGCCACCCCGATGATCGACCTCGCGCTGCTGCGCAGGCCCCGCTTCCTCGCCTCCTCGGCGGGCGGCCTGTTCACCGGCCTCGCCGTCATCGGCCTGTTCAGCTTCCTGCCGACGCTGCTGCAACGCTCCCTCGGACTCTCCCCGCTGGAGACGGCGTGGCTGTTCCTGCTCTGGTCCGGGCTGTCCTTCACGGTCGCGTTGCAGGCCCGGCGGCTCGCGGGCCGGATGGCTTCGCGCCACCAGCTGGTCCTCGGCTTCATGCTGCACGCGGTCGGCGTGCTGGCCATGCTCGGCGCGCTCGACGCGGGCTCCTGGCCGCGCCTGCTGCCCGGTCTGCTGATCGCGGGTGTGGGCAGCGGCCTGCTCAACGCCGCCCTGCCGCTGCTCTCGGTCGAGTCCGTACCGGCCCAGCGGGCCGCGATGGGCTCGGGGGCGCAGCAGACCTTCCGCTACATCGGCTCCTGCGCGGGCGTGGCCCTGACGATCGCGATCGCCACCTCGGCCGGCAGCCTGGCGCACGGCGCGGACATCGCCATGGTGGTGTCGGCGGTCCTCGCGGCGGTCGGCGCGGTCAGCGTGGCCGCATGGAAGTGAGCGTGCCCCACACCACCAGCCGGTAGCGGGAGGTGTACTCCGGGGTGCACGTCGTGAGGGTGATGTAGAAGCCGGGGCCGCGGTAGCCGTAGCCGGGCCGCACCAGGCTGCGGGGTACGGGGGCGATGACACCGGAGTCACGCGCCGAGGTCTCCGGCAGCGTCCGGTCGACGGTGTACGTGTAGACGGCGCCGGCGGTCTCCACCCGGACCTCGTCGCCCTTCCGCAGCCGGTCCAGGTGCCGGAACGGCTCGCCGTGGGTGTTGCGGTGCCCGGCGACGGCGAAGTTGCCCGCCCGGCCCGGCTGTTGGGTACCGGGATAGTGGCCGACGTAGCCCTTGTCGAGCACGTCGCGCTTGCCGGTGCCCTCGGCGACGGGGACGCGCAGATGCAGGCGGGGGATGCCGAGGACCGCGTAGGCCTGGGACCAGCGGGGTGCCGTGGCCTGCCGGGCGGCGGTGGAGCCGTGGCCGCGGGACCCGGCCGACTCGGGGTCCGTGCGGCCGGGGGCCGTTCCGGAACCGGCGGCACCACTGCCCGCGGACGGATCCGTCTCCGTGTCCCACTGCCGTTCCAGCGCCTGCACCTTGCGGTCGGCGCCCTGCCGGGCCTCGCGGTTGGTCCACCACAGCTGGTGGACGACGAGAAGCAGCAGCACGAGCCCTGCGGTGACGAGGAGTTCGCCCGTCCCCCACAGCGCGCGCCGCAGCCGGGCACGGCGGCGCCGGGTGCTGTGCCGCACGACCCGCGAGCGCAGCCGCAGGCGGGGCCAGGTCCACGCCCGCAGGGGTGGACGCGTACCCGTCCGTGTACGTGGACTCGTACGCACGCGGGCACTCGCAGGCACACCGGAACTCACAGGCACACGGGAACCCGTACGCACACGGGAACCCGTACGCACGCGGGAACTCGTACGCATCCGCACGCCGTCACCTCCGCCCGCCGGGGCCGACCGCAGGACAGACGGCCGCAAGATAGACGGCCGCGGCCGAAGTCTCCAGGCCCACGCACCATCGACCACGCACCCACGGCCTGCGCACCCCTGCCGTTCGCCCCCGGGCCCCCGGCCTCAGCCCCCGGCCCCCGACTCCCACGAACGGCCGCACCGGCGCGCGCCCGGCCGCGGGCTCGGGCAGGCTGGCCATGGCGGAAGCCCGAGCCGGCTGCCGGAACCTGCCGGAACCCCAGGACGCACGGGAGTGGTGTGCCATGCCCTTCGACCCCGACTCCGACCCCTCCGCCGTCTCGGGCACCGCCGCACCGCCCCCGCCCGTGAGGTTCTGGCCCGTCGACGACCTGCCCGCCCTCGACCCCGACCCCTTTCTCGACGAGCTGCTGCGCGACGAGCCGGTCAGCCGGATCCGGCTGCCGCACGGCGAGGGGCACGCCTGGCTGGTGACCCGCTACGAGGACGTCCGGTTCGTCGTCTCCGACCCGCGCTTCTCCCGCGCACAGCTCGTCGGCCGCCCGGTGACCACCATGCGGCCCACGCCGGTGGCGTCCCAGACGGCCGGGCTCCAGTACATCGACGCGCCCCGGCACACCGAGCTGCGCCGGGTCGTCGCCCGCGCGTTCACCGGCCGGAGCATGATGCGGCTGCGCCCGATGGCCGAGCGCACGGCCGCCGGGCTGCTCGACGCGATGGAGTCGGCGGGTCCCCCGGCCGACCTCATGCAGCAGCTGCACGGCCCGTTCCCGATCGCCGTGATCCGCGACTTCCTCGGGGTGGACGAGAGCGACTGGCACAGCTGGGCGCAGACCGGCGAGGCCCTGCTGTCCGCGGGCGCGGACTCCGAGGAGCGCGCGGCGGCGGCCCGGGCGGCGACCCGCGCCCGCATCGTCGACCTGCTCGACCGCCGGCGCGAGGACCCCCGGGACGACCTGGCCGGCGTCCTCGCGCAGGCCGCCGCCACGGGCGAGATCACGGACGACGAGGCGGTGTCCCTGGCCATGGCCATCCAGGTCAGCGGGGGTCACGCCGTACGGAACAACAGCGGCTCCATGATGTACGCGCTGCTCACCCACCCCGAGCAACTCCAGCGGCTGCGCCGCGATCCCGAGCTGCTCCCGAAGGCGGTCGACGAGCTGTTCCGCTACGTACCCCACCGCAACGGCGTCGGCATCCCCCGCATCGCCACCGAGGACGTGACGGTCGGCGGTCATGTGATCCGGGCGGGCGAGGTGGTCTACAACGCCTATGTCGCCGCCAACCGCGATCCCGGCGTCTTCCCCGACCCCGACGCCCTCGACTTCGACCGCACCGGTGCCGGTCATGTCGCCTTCGGGCACGGCCCGCATCACTGCCTGGCCGCCATCATGGCCCGGATGGAGGCCGAGGTGATCATCAGCTCGGTGCTGGACCGCTTCCCCGGCATCCGGCTCGCCGTACCCGCACGGGAGGTGGAGTTCCAGCTCCAGGGACTCATCCGCGGACCGCGGACGCTCCCGGTCACCTGGTGACCCCCGACGCCCGGTGGGCCGCCCGTCCGCCTGGCGGTCCACCGGGCGTCAGACCGTCCGGAGTCCGGCTTCCTCCATAGGTTTGAGAAAGGGCTGTCAGAACGCTCGACAACCCACGCGTCACACCCGATGCTTCCTGTTGCCATGAACGGGACAGGCACCAACACCGGTTCGCCAACCGGTAGTTGAGGGAATCGGAGACGCGAATGATCCGACGCAGAACCCTGCTGGCCGCGGCGGGAGCCGGAGTCCTCGGCAGCACCCTGGCGACGGGCACCGCCCGCGCCGACGCCACGATCGCCGTGAACCCCTCGGTGGGTTACGGCACTTGGGAGGGCTGGGGCACCTCGCTGGCCTGGTGGGCCAACGTCTTCGGTGCCCGGGACGACTTCGCCGACGTCTTCTTCACCACCAAGTCGGTGACGTACAACGGCAAGTCCCTGCCCGGCCTCGGCCTCAACATCGCCCGCTACAACCTGGGCGCGTGCAGCTGGAACAGCGTCGGCGGCGAGAGCATGACGGCCTCCGCCGACATCCCCGCCTTCAAGCAGATCGAGGGCTACTGGCAGGACTGGAACAACGAGGACCCGACCTCCGCGGCCTGGAAGTGGACGGCGGACGCGACCCAGCGGGCGATGCTGGTCAAGGCCACCGCCCGGGGCGCGACGACCGAGCTGTTCGCGAACTCCCCGATGTGGTGGATGTGCCTGAACCACAACCCGTCGGGCGCGGCCGACGGCGGCAACAACCTCCAGTCCTGGAACTACCGCCAGCACGCCTCCCACCTGGCCGCGGTGGCGCTGTACGCGAAGTCGAACTGGGGGGTGAACTTCGCGACGGTCGACCCCTTCAACGAGCCCAGCTCCGGCTGGTGGACGGCGACCGGCACCCAGGAGGGCTGCCACATGGACGCCACCGTCCAGGCGGCCGTACTGCCCTACCTGCGCAGCGAGTTGGACAAGCGTGGCCTGACGGGTACGAGGATCTCGGCGTCGGACGAGACGAGTTACGACCTGGCCCGCACGACCTGGAACTCCTTCAGCTCGACGACGAAGGGGTACGTGAACCGGGTCAACGTCCACGGCTACCAGGGCTCGGGCGGCCGCCGCGACCTCCTCTACACCGACGTGGTGACGACGGCGGGCAAGGCTCTGTGGAACTCGGAGACCGGCGACAACGACGGCACCGGCCTGACCCTGGCGAGCAACCTGCTCTACGACTTCCGCTGGCTGCACCCGACCGCCTGGGTCTACTGGCAGGTCATGGACCCGTCCACGAACTGGGCGATGATCGCGTACGACGCCGACACCCTGGCGGCGGGCGCGGTGACGACCAAGTACTACGTGATGGCCCAGTTCAGCCGGCACATCCGCCCCGGGATGAAGATCGTCGACACGGGCGTGAGCTACGCGGCCGCCGCCTACGACGCGAGCGCGAAACGTCTGGTGATCGTCGCCGCGAACACCGCCGCCTCGGCCCAGACCCTGACCTTCGACCTGTCCCGCTTCACCACCGTGACCGGCGGTTCGGGCGGTCTGGTCCCCCGCTGGAACACCCTCACCACCGGCGGCGGCGACCTCTACACCGCCCACTCGGACACGTATCTGAGCGGGAAGTCGGTGAGCCTGCCGTTCGCGGCGAAGTCGGTGCAGACGCTCCAGGTGGACGGCGTCACCGTGTAGCACCGGCACCCTTCCGGGCCCGGCGCCCTGGCCAGCAGATATCTCACCTTCGGCCGGGCCCGGCAGTACGGTGTCCACCATGCGCCCCGACACGCCTGCCGAGAACGTCGACCACACCACCGAAGCGGCACGCCTGGAGCGGACCGCCGGCCTGTATCCCGAGGACGCCGAAGCCCTGCTGTTGCAGGCCGCGGCCCACCTGGAACTGGCCGGCGACCGCCCCGCCGCGTCCACCCTCTACGACCGTCTGCTGAGCACGTCAGACCCGCTCGACAACCCCCACCTGGTCCGCGCCCTGAAGGCCTCGAACCTCTGGGAGTACGGCCACGAGGCGGAGGCGCGGGCGATCATCGACGGCATCCGCACGGCCGCCCCGCGCGACCCGGCCCCCTGGGTGATCGTGGCGGAGTCCCTGGAGTCCCACGACGAGCTGGAGGCGGCGCAGGAGACGTTCACGGAGGGCGTGCGGCTCGTCCTCACGGACACCTCGGAGCCCCCGTACGCCACCCACCCGCTGCTTTTCGGCCGCCACCGGGTACGCCGGATGCTGGGCGTGGCACACGACGACTGGGACACCCTGGCCGACTCCCTGAACTCGTCCCCGATCCCCCTGGACGAACTCCACGACCCCAAGCGCGTCTGGTCGCTGGGCTCCGACAACCCCGAGGAGCTGGCGGCGGAGATCTCCCGCCTGCGCGCCGAACTCGGCACCTACCGCGAGGCCCTCTCCCGCCCCTTCCCGGTCGCGGTCCTGCACTGGCCGACCCAGGAACTGACCGAACTCCTCGCCGCCTATCCGCCCCTGGCCGCGGAGTACCCCTCCCACGAGGAACACCTCGCGACGATAGAGGCGTCCCTGCGCGAGCTGTCCGCGTCCGGCACCCCGAACCTGGGCATCGTCACCGGCACGGTCCCCTCCTACGAGGCCTTCGCCGCCTCGGAAGCCACCACCCCGTCCGACTCCGCCCTCCTCCCCCAGTACGCCACCACCCTGGCAGCCCGAGGCCGAGCCATCGTCTGGCCGCCGCAACGGGGGGCGATGTGCTGGTGCGGGTCGGGGCGGGGGTACGAGGGGTGTCACGGGATCCCGGCGCCGTGAGTCCGGGCGGGCTCACGCCTCCTGGTCCCGCGCCCCGGGAACGCACCCACGGAGACCGGGGCTTTTGTTCCGATCCCGTTACACGCCGCACAACTCCCTCACGATAACTTCACACGTGAACAGCTGAATCTGGCACGCCCGCACGCGCTCCGGGCATGTCCCGGCCCGCGAGGAAGACCTGCATGCCGCCCTACCAGCCGTCCTCGGACTGGCAGTTCGACGTACCCACCAGTGGAAGCAAACGGCTCCCCCCGGCGGCCAGGTCCTTCGAATCTCTCGCGCACCAGGGCTACGGCTTCGAGGCGGCCATCGCCGACCTGATCGACAACTCGATCGACGCGAAGGCCCGCAACGTCGTCGTGAGCTTCCTGCGGGACACCGGTGAGCGCGGCGGACGGGACCGTCTCGTCGGCCTGCTCGTCATCGACGACGGCGAAGGGATGGACGAGGCCGGTGTGGACACGGCGATGACCGTCGGCGGCCGCGAGCGGTACGCCGCCGACGCTCTCGGGCACTTCGGCGCCGGCCTTAAGGCCGCCTCGCTCTCGCACGCCGACGCGCTCACCGTGATCAGCCGGACCAAGCGCAGCCCGTCGGTCGGCCGCCGCTGGCTCACCGCCCGCGCGCAGGCCGACTTCACGTGCGACATCGTCGACGCGACGTACTGCCAGAACCTGGTCGACCGCTACGACGGGATCATCGGCTGGCACGGCACGATCGTGCGCTGGGACCAGGTCCGCGCGTTCGAGACCATCGTCGCCGGCCAGACCGACCGCTACCTCAACGACGCGATCGAACGGCTGGAGACCCACCTCGGTCTCTACCTCCACCGCTTCCTCGCCCGCGAGGGCTTCCACATAGACATCGTGGTCGAGGACGTCCACACCCGGGAGGAGCTGGACCACCGGGGCGTGGAGCCCATCGACCCGTTCGGCTACCGCGTTCCGGGCCGCGCCGGTTACCCCCGCACCTACCTCGCGCCCGTCGAAGGCGTCGGTGACGTGGCGCTCACCGCGCACATCTGGCCCGCCAAGTCGCCGCTGGTCGCCTACCGGGGCATCGGTCCGCTCGCCGAGCGCCAGGGCTTCTACCTCTACCGCAACGACCGTCTCGTCCAGGCCGGCGGCTGGAACGACACCCGCAGCCCGGAGGGCCACCTCGCCCTCGCCAGGATCGCCGTGGACCTGCCGCCCGAGCCCAACGACGTCTTCGCCCTGACCGTGAAGAAGGACGGCGTCCAGGTCACCCCGGCGTTCGCCCGAGGGCTGGAGCGGGCAACCGTCCCCGACACCGGCCACACCTTCACCGAGTACGTCCACGAGGCCGACGCGGCCTACCGGGAAGCGGCCAGACGCAACACCGAGGTCAAGCGCACGGCCGTCATCCCGCCCGGCAAGGGCATCGACCCGAAGCTGAGGCGGACACTGCGGGACGAACTTCCGCAGCTGGAGGGCGACGACCCCATCGACTTCACCTGGGCCAGGCTCGACGTGCCGCCCGGGACCGACTCCGCCGAACTGCTCTTCACGATAGACCACAAGGAGCGCCTGGTCGTCCTCAACAAGGACTACCGGCAGGCCTTCAACGGCGGCCGGCGCGGGGGTTCCAACGACGCCCCGGTCCTCAAGAGCCTCCTGTATCTGATGCTCAACGAGATCTTCCAGAAGGAACGGGTCCGGGCCAACCAGACCGACAGGATCGCCCTGTGGAACAGCGTGCTCGTCACCGCGGCACGCGCCGAACTCGCCCGCGCCGCCGACTAGCCGTCTCCTGCCCCACGCGTCCTCCCGCACCGCCAGAAAGGCCGCCCCGCCGCTGTGACCGCCGAGACCACACCTCTTCCCGACCACCTCACCGACCTGCACGGCGAGGTCCTCGACGCGATGAGCAGGCGCGGCCCCAAGCCCTTCGCCAAACTCGCCTTCGTACTCTCCGACGCCGACGAGCCGCAGGACACGGACGAGAACCACTTCCGGGCCCGCATCCTGGCCGCGGCCCCCGGCGACGACCTTCTCGCCCTCTGGCACCGCAAGCTCACCGCCTGGGACTTCGAGCAGTCCCCCACCTGGTCGGCCACGGCTCCCCGCACCCCCGAGCGCCGTGCCGAGATCTACGACAGGCTCGTGTTCGGCCCGGACCTGTGCAAGGCACTCGACGCGGCCGTACCGGTCCACGAGGAAGCGGGCCCGGTCACCATCAGCCGCGAGTTCCAGCCCTGGTACACCCGCGAACAGGCGGCGAACCGCTCCTTCTACTGGGCCTCGTACGAGCGTCTGCTGCGCCGCAAGGGCTGGCCCGACGCGGCGGTCGCCGGCCTGGACGAGGCCGCCCACGCGGTCGTCGAGCGGCTCGCCGACCCGACCCGTGGCGACGCCTACGGCGCGCGCGGACTGGTCGTCGGCTACGTGCAGTCGGGCAAGACCGCCAACTTCACCGGCGTCACCGCCAAGGCCATCGACGCGGGCTACCGGCTGGTCATCGTCCTGGGCGGCACGCTGAACCTGCTGCGCGGCCAGACCCAGCGCCGGCTCGACATGGAACTGATCGGCCAGGAGAACATCCTGGGCTCGGCCGACCCGGACGACCCGGACGCCCTGGTCGGCATCGACTACCAGGACGACGAGGACTGGCCCGCGAAGTTCGTCTCGTTCGGTGCCCGCCCGTCCGCCCTCGGCGCCTTCGACATCGAACGCCTCACCTCCCGCGACCGTGACTACATGTCCCTGGAACGCGGCATCAGCGCCCTGGAGTTCGAGAAGCCGGACCGCACCCGTCCGCTGTACGACCCGGCGAACCTGCACGCGGCCCGCGCCCGCGTCATGGTCGTGAAGAAGAACAAGTCCGTGCTGGAGAAGCTGGTCAAGGACCTCAAGAAGTTCGGCCCGATCCTCGGCGAGGTACCGGCCCTGATCATCGACGACGAGTCGGACCAGGCCTCGGTGAACACCACGGACCCGAAGAAGTGGGAGGACGGCAAGGTCACCCGCACGGCGATCAACGGCCAGATCAGCGCCCTGCTCAAGCTCCTGCCCCGTGCCCAGTACGTCGGCTACACGGCCACGCCCTTCGCCAACGTCTTCATCGACCCTGGCGACGAGGAGGACCTGTTCCCGCGCGACTTCCTGATCTCCCTCCCGCGCCCGACCGACTACATGGGCGTCCAGGACTTCCACGACCTGGACACGGTCGACGACGGCGAGGGCGAGGCCGAGAAGAAGCACGTACGGGGCATCTACGACTCCACGGGCGACCGCCTCCAGGAAGCCCTGGACGCCTTCGTCCTCACCGGCGCCCTGAAGGTCTACCGCGCCGAGCACGGCGTCCCCTCAGACCCGTTCAGGCACCACACGATGCTGGTGCACGAATCGGTCCGCATGGCCGAGCACACGGCACTCGCCCTGCGCATCAACACCATGTGGCACAACGCCGCGTACACGGGCCCGGAGGGCCATGCCCGCCTGGCGGACCTCTTCGAGAGGGACTTCCGCACCTGCGCGGACGATTCCCTGCCCACTCCCACGACGTACGCCGACCTCAAGCCGTACGTCGCCGAGGCCCGCCGCCTGATCAACCAGGGCGGCAGCCCCGTCATGGTCATCAACGGCGAGAGCGAGCGCGACTACACCCAGCCCGACCTCGACTTCGACCGCACCCCGCATGTCTGGAAGATCCTCGTCGGCGGCACCAAGCTGTCCCGGGGCTTCACGGTCGAGGGTCTGACCATCACCTACTACCGCCGTACGACCCAGCAGGCCGACACGCTGATGCAGATGGGCCGCTGGTTCGGCTTCCGCCCCGGCTACCGGGACCTGGTGCGGCTCTACATCGGCCGCGAGGAGACCCTCGGCAAGGGCCGCAGCGCCAAGACCGTCGACCTGTACGAGGCCTTCGAGGCGATCTGCCGGGACGAGGAACTCTTCCGCGCCGAGCTCGCCCGCTACGCCCCGCTGGTGGACGGCCGCCCCCAGGTCACCCCCGCCCAGATCCCGCCCCTGGTGGCCCAGCACCTGCCATGGGTGAAGCCGTCGGCCCGGAACAAGATGTTCAACGCGGAACTGGTGGAGGTGCGGTCGCCGGGCAAGCCAATCGAGCCGGCCGCGTACCCGCAGGACGCTGCGCTGACCTCGCGCAACACCGAGCGCTGGAAGTCCGTCCTCGGTGCTCTCAGCGGTACCTCAGCAACCTGCGTTCTGCGGCCGGACGGGACTTCGCCCCTGCCCCGCAGCTTCCAGGCGGCAACCGCGGTCATCCCGCACGCGCAGCTCCTCTCCGTTCTGAGCTCGCTGGAGTGGGAGGACGGCAACGTTCTCGCCCCGCACCTGACCTACTTGTCCCAGCTTGACGGCCGCCTGGCCAAGGTGGACGACTGGCTGGTCATCGCTCCGCAGCGAACCCAGCGCAACCGCATCGAGGCGACCGTGCTGGGCCAGGGCCCGTTCTCCCTGTTCCGCCGGAGCCGCCAGTCTGGAAAGCAGTCCTTCGGTCGTATCTCGGGCCTGGAACACCGTCTGTTCGCGCAGCAGTTGATCGAACACCCTGACTTGGCCTCCACGGGAGACAGCTTCCCCGCGCTCGGAGCGACGCGAGGCGTAGTGCTCCTGTATCCCGTCGTAGAAGCCGCCCAGGACGATGAGGTCAAAGCCGTCGCCACGACGGGCACTGCGGCAACTGACCGCGTCATCATGGCGTTCACCGTGATTCCACCAAAGGCAGCCATCGATACAAAGAAAGAGCTCGTGCGCTTCCAGACCAAGGACTCCACTCGTCCGGACGCGGTTATCGTCAACGCGGACTGAGGCACGAGGGCTCCGCACGCGGCGGATCACTCACCATGACCGAGTACGAACACTGACGATCTGGGGATTCCGTGACGCTGTTCGACTACGACTTCGCAGCTGCCGACAGCGAAGACCCCGAGCTGGAGAAAGTCCGCCGTCACCTGCTCCAACTGGACCCGGACGGCGCCGTCTTCGGCAGGGTCCTACGAGAGACCATCGACCAGCTACTGGACGGAGAGCACACCGGACGGTTCGACTGGCGCGACTTGCACAAAACTGAGAAGACCCATGCTGGAACTCTCGTAGAGATCAACCTTCAGCGGGAGTTCAAGTTCGCCTCCCATGCGGAGGACAGCACCATCCACATGGACTATCTCATCGAAGGCGTGGAGGTGGACTGTAAGTTCTCCCAGAAACGCTACGGCTGGATGATCCCTCCGGAAGCTCTAGGTGAAGTCTGCCTGGTGGTATGGGCTGACGACCATCAAAGTCTTTGGGGCGCCGGTCTGTTTCGGGCCGACCGCTCTGCGCTCACCATGTCGGAGGGCATGACCAAGAAGGGGAACCGTGACGGCAAGTTCCGCCTCACCCGGGAGCATCACGGGCTTGTCAGATGGCTTTGGCACGACAAACCCCTGAGGGAGAACTTGCTCCTGCACCTGCCCGCCGATGTGCGCGCTTCCATCTTGAACCCTCCTGAGGGAAGACTGGATTCCGGACAGGCAAGGGTCAACGCGCTCTTCAGCCGTATCCACAATGTGGCAATTGACCGCGAGGTCATACGCACCCTGGGTAAGCAGCGCGATTACATGGCTCGTGTGCGGGAAGACAAGAGCAGCAGGAATCGGGCACGGACCAAGCTCCGTCCGGACGGCATCATCATCCTAGGTCAGTCCAAGCTGCACCAGAAAATCGCAGAAGAGCTGGGCGGAGAAGTGCCAAGGAGCGGGGAATTTGTCGCCCACCGAGTTCGCCGCGCCCGGCCTGACGATGACGGCTCCAAGGTCACAGAGATCGAAGGGGAATTGTGGACCATCGCAAGCCCTTCCGACCCGTGGGAGACGGCACCTAAATTGCCGAGCAAGGAGCAGGCGCCTACGTCTCACCTCGCAAATGATGATCTAATTGAAACCCTGTAAGGCCATGCATGGGTGCAGCCGGGATCAAGCGAGTCCGCAGCGCCAGCACCCGGCCGGCCGACGCTGAGAGGGGCTGGCATCCTCATCACGGCGGATGCAGCCGTCACGAAGCAGGCCGTTTGCGATCATCATTCCGACTGGTGGATCACCGTAGATGACAACTCCCAGTTCAGAACCAGATCCGTCGAGAACCACCTGGGTGCCACCCGAGGGCTCCTGGGCTTCGTCAGCGGCACGCCGACGCAACATGCAGGCGATCCGGAGCCGGGACACTACTCCGGAGCGGCTTGTCCGCCGACTGGTGCACGCCCAAGGGCTGCGGTACCGCGTGGCGGCCCGGCCGCTCTCGGACCTGCGCCGTACCGCCGACATGGTGTTCCGGCCCGCCAAAGTCGCCGTCTTCATTGACGGGTGCTACTGGCACGGCTGCCCCGAGCATTACGTCTCTCCTAAAACCAACCCCGGCTACTGGTCGGACAAGGTGGCCCGGAACGTCACCCGTGACCGCGACACGGACGAGCGCCTGCGAGCAGCCGGCTGGCTTGTCCTTCGCTTCTGGGAGCACGAGTCAGCGGAGGAATCCAGTAAGACAATCTGCCAGGCGGTGCTACCAAGACGCCCGGTACCGGCCACCGGAAAGGCGGGCACCACTACTAAAGAAATGCCGTTTTGAGTTCACACCTGGACAGCCGAGCTCCGCGAAAGGGCGGCTGACTTCGGGGGCGTCAGGTGCGCTCCCGCTCGTCAGCCGCCCTCAATCACTGCCTGGCGGCGCGATTACGGTCCGCCTCGAGAACTCCCATGATCGATTCGCCGATTGCCCTTGCCACGGGTGGGGGAAACGCGTTGCCGACCTGCCGGTACTGAGCCGTTTTACCACCCGAGAATTCCCAGTACGGCGGGAAACCTTGAATGATGGCTGCCTGCGGAACTGTCAGCATGGGCCCGCCCTCACGGAAGAGATCGCGGTCCTCAGTGCCGGTCTTCTGCCCCTTCTTCGCTGGCGCGTTGGCCACGCCCATGCCCGAGACGCCCAGATTCGCCCACGCCTTCTTAGCCCGGCTGGGACCGAGGTCGGCGCCTCCATGCTTCTTGGAACCACCAACGAGCGTGGGGGCTACACCCTTATCGGCGTCCTTTGCCCAATCGTCAAAGACCTTCTGCGCTTGGACGGCTTCAGCCCCCGTCAGGAATGGTGCGATGCGATCATGCATCGAGTCCTTAAGCGCCGCATAGACCGATACCGTCTCAGCACTGGGCGTGGGAGCCTCGTACTTCAGGTCCTTGAGCACGTCTTTCCGAAAGGCGACGAGGATGGACCGGGGCCGAAGCTGCGGAACACCGAACTCTGCGGCTTCGTAGACGTCCCACCCCACGACTTCGTAGCCCGGGCGCCCGTCCTCATCAGGCTCCATTTCCTCCAGGCTCGCCCGGATCCGCGACCTGTAGTCGTCGAACTTGGGGTCCATGAGTCCGCGAACGTTCTCGATCATCACAGCGCGTGGGCGGATGAGTTCGGCCAGTTCCAGGATGCGCGGGAAGAGGTCACGCTCATCATCCTCGCCGAGCTGCTTGCCGGCGTGAGAGAAGGGGGGGCAGGGCACGCCTCCAGCAAGCAGGTCGACCTCACCCCGCTTGTAGAAACCGGCACTCCTCACCAAATCACGCGCAGGGTCGAACTCCGTCACGTCCTGGCAGAGGACATCGCAGTTATCGCGCTCCCAGTCCCACTTCGGGTGCACCTTGATGTTCTCGTCCAGGGTGGCTGCCGCGTACTTGTCGATTTCGATGAGGGCGAGGTGCCGGAAACCGGCCTCGTGCAGGCCGATCGCCTGCCCGCCGGCGCCGGCGCAGATCTCGATCGACGTGTAGCCCCGGTCAGTCCCGGTCATGGCCCCTCCTCTTGCACGAATACCAGTGACGCCTACGGCAGCCATCACAGAGGGTGACACGACCCACTGACATTGCGACTCGACACGGCGGCACACACCAGTGTGCGGCATCCTCTGCCTCACCTCGGTCACCAGCAGCGCGATCGTTTCGAATGCTTGTACGATACCGGCGTGGCGAGAATCGACTGGACACGTGACGAGCTGCTGCTGGCTTGCGCGCTCGTTGCCGAAAACGGATGGCGCGAGCTGCGGACAGCCGACCAGCAGGTGCAGGACCTGTCCCGGCTCCTCAGGCAGCTCCCGCTGCACGATGGCGCGGCGGCCGATCCGAAGTTCCGCTCCCCGGGCAGCGTCAGCCTGAAGACGGGCAACATCGTGACAGCCAGGGCTGAATACGGCGGGGCCCCTATGAAGGGCGGCCGGCTGACCAGCGAGGTGGTGGCCGACTTCACAGACCGTCCCGCCGAGATGCTCGCTGCCGCCCGGGCTCTGCGCGCGGGTTTGGCGTCCACCGAGACGATTGGCATACCCGCCCAGGAAGGCGAGGCGGACGCTGCGCGCGAGGGGCGACTTCTCACGCGCTGGGCTCTCCACCGCGAGCGGAGCAGGCCCCTGCGCGACCGGAAGATCCGGGCGGCCCTGGCGGAGGGTGGCACTCTGCACTGCGAGGTGTGTTCGTTCGACTTCACCGCCGCCTATGGCGAGCTGGGGGACGGGTACATCGAGGTCCACCACAGGCTGCCTCTCCACATATCGGGCGTGACGGACACCCGGATCAAGGATCTTGCCCTGCTGTGCGCGAACTGCCATCGCATGTGCCACAGGAGCTTCCTCGGAGAATCCTGGCGCACGCCCGCCGACCTTCGAAGGCAGATGCGGACGTCCGGTTGAATGCCGTCCCACTAGGCCGCGTCCGCCTCAGCTTCGTAGTGCATCTGCGCCCGGTCTAGGACGTCGTCCGGGTCGAGGCCGCGGGTGGCAGTCCAGTGGAGCAGATCGGCGATAAGTTCCACGGCAGTTTCCTCAAGCCCGAGATCCCGCCCGTTCACGCGCAGCGAAGCAGCACAGCTGACCCCTCGATAGCCCTCCAGTGCCGTGACGGCCCGCTCGATGCGCCGACACGTCCGGTCTGAGCCGATCGAGATCTCGCACCAGACCGCCTTGCCCATCGCGGTCAGCACAGTGCACCAGTCAACCGCCAGCGCCGCGAGCATGTGCAGACCACGGCCGCACTCCGCGTCACTGTCGAGGGCGCCGGGTGACGGCACAGCCCGGCTCTTGTCATGCACTTCGAGACGCAGCCGCTCCCCGCGCCATTCCAGGACCAGAGTGGCCGATGAGCCCTCGCCAACGTGCTTGACGACGTTCGTCGCCAGCTCAGTGACGAGCAGTTCCGCTTCGCCAGCGGCAACGGGCACACCCCATCGGCTCAGCTGTGCCGCCGCGGCTCTCCGAAGCAAACGCACTTCCGCCGGCGCCGCCTCAAAGGGCAGGACACAACGGAGTCGAGGTCGAGGTTCAGTGATTTCGCAGCCGGACATAGGCCGCTCCTCCCTCCCGCACCACGCACATGCTGCACCTGCCGTATCCGTACGACTGCACTGCGTAGCGATCCGTGGATGAGCATGGCATAGAGAACTCTCCCTGTGTAACTTCTCATCGGAATCTATCGGGTGAATCTGGTAGTGAAGCCGCGCATGTGCTGCCTAGCCTGACGGGAACCTCCGGGCCCGTTGCCCGGCCATGGCAAAGGAGCCGCATGCCCGAACGGATCACCACCCGGCGTCGGCAACTAGGCTCGATGATGCGCAAATTGCGCGCTCGCGCGGGTCTGACCCTTGACGAGGCCGGGCAGCTTGTCGGCGTCTCGAAAGCGACGGTCAGCCGATACGAAACTCAGGCGGGGCCGGTCAAGTGGCTTGTTGTCGACGCCCTGTGTCGGGAGTACGGGGCAACAGAGGCCGAACGCACGGCCATTGTCGGACTGGCTAGGGATGCGAAGCAGCAAGGCTGGTGGAGCTCCTTCGCTGACTCCATCCCGGAGAGCATGAACCTGCTGCTCACGCTTGAGGACGAAGCCGTACGCGAGAGTCATTTCGCCTGTGTCTACGTCCCCGGTCTCCTTCAGACACGCGCGTACAGCACGGCGCTACAGAAGGCCAATGAAGTCCCTTTGGCGCCAGCGGAAATCGAGCGTCTGGTCGACATTCGCATGAAGCGGCAGCAGATTCTCGACCGGCCGAAGCCTCTCCGCTTGTGGGCGATCCTCGACGAATCCGTGATCCGCCGCGTCGTGGGGTCGCCCCGGATCATGCAGGAGCAACTCGATCGCTTGGTCGAAGCGAACGAGTCCCCGCACATCACACTTCAGGTGCTGCCCTTCGCGAAGGGCGCTCACGCCGCCGCGCTGGGGAGCTTCGTCACCATCGGCGGCACTGAACCGGCCCTAGATGTGGTGTACGTCGACTTCCACACCGGCTCGCTCTTCCTGGAGAAGGACGAGGAGCTAAGCCGATACAGACTTGCGTTCGAGTACCTCCAGGCGCAAGCGTTGGACATGGAGGCCTCCTCCGCCATGATCCATCGCGCTCGCAGGGAGCTGTGAATGCCGGCCAGTCCTGAGCCCGTTTCTGAACCCGTCTGGTTCAAGTCGACGTACAGCGGCGGCAACGCCACCGAATGCGTGGAGGCCGCGTTCGGGCCGACCGGCGTCCTTGTGCGGGATTCCAAGCGGCCAAGCGGCCCCGTGGTCGCCGTATCAGCGGCTGCGTGGAGCAAGTTCCTTGCTGCACCGGCGAGGTAGTACCGCTGGCCATGTGGCCGAGCCCCGCATCAGGGGGCAACTCCGTCGCGCTGAGCCCGGGCGTTAGCCTCAGGGGACAAATGAGGAGGTAATCATGGCGAAGGTTCCCAGTGCTGTCGTGGCTGCGGGTGGGCTCATCGGTGGGTACGGGGTGGCCCGGTGGACGAAGAAGCGGCAGCTCGGTGGGGCCGTGCTGGCCGTGGCCGGGGTCGCGGCCGCCCGGCAGTGGCGGGAGCAGGCCGGCGGGGCGGCCGCGGGTGCGCTGAGCGCCGCGTACGTCGCCGCGTTCGCCGGGTCCCACCCGCTGGCCAAGAAGGTGGGCGCCTGGCCCGCCGTGTTCGGGGTGGCGGGGGCCGTCGCCCTGGCGTCCTGGGCCGTCGCCGACCGGCAGGCGTGACCCACAACCACGACAACGGCACCGCGTGACCCACAAGCACGACAACGGCACCGGGAGCGGCCGCGGGCCGTCCTCGCCTCGGCGGCCGTGCGGCAGGTGCTGGCAAGAATCCGTTGATCTATGGCACTCCTGCCACTTCTGTGCCGGCGGGGCGCCGCCTACCGTCGGGTCGTGAACAAGTTCCTGCTCGCCGTCCATGTCCTTGCCGCGATCGTCGCGATCGGGCCCGTCACCGTCGCCGCCAGCATGTTCCCGCCCGCCGCGCGCCGGGCGCTGGCCGCGCCGGACGATCCGCGGGCGGTGGAGACCGTACGGCTGCTGCACCGGATCTGCCGGGTGTACGCCGTCGTAGGCGTCGTCGTCCCCGTGTTCGGGTTCGCCACGGCGAGCAACATGGGTGTGCTCGGCGACGGCTGGCTGATCGCCTCCATCGTGCTGACCGCGCTGGCCGCGATCGTGCTGGCCGTGCTGGTGCTGCCCCGGCAGGAGGCGCTCGCCGAACGGGGCGGGACGGCCGAGGCGACCGTGCGGCTCGCCATGTTCACCGGGATGTTCAATCTGCTCTGGGCGGCCGTGACCGTGCTGATGATCGTCCGGCCGGGGTCCACCACAGGGGTCTAGGCCAGGCCTGGACCCTGTCGCCCGCACCCGCTCCCCCGCCTTCCGGGGACGCCGGGCGCACCCCCGGGCCCACTTCCCGCGGCCGGAAACGGCGTCCTAGGATCCCGCCCATGAACGCACAGCAGGAACAATCGGCACCGGGTGCCTATCTGGCTTTCGTGGAGAGACAGTTGACCGCGGACGGATGCACGACGCGGTGGGAGGACTGGGCCGGGGTGTCCGTGCTCGTCGGGCGGCGGGCCGAGTTCCGGATGCGCTGGATGGCGACGCGGCTGCATCTGTTCACGGTGGCCGCCGCCGTCCCGGAGATAACCGTGCCGGTCATCTCGGACTTCACCGACCATGTGATGCGGTACGCCAAGGACACCAAGGGCGGTCTGCCGGTCGGCATGCAGACCGGCATCGGCGCCTTCCCGCTCCTGGTCAGCGACCGGGTCGATCCGGCCGCCGTGCAGTGGGCGGAGGCGCAGCAGCGGGTCAGGTTCGCCTGCATGACGCGGCCCGTCGTGGTCGACAGTTCCCGCCGGTACGTGGGGATGTACCGCGGCAAGCCGGTCCTCGGGCGCGTCTACGCCTCGTACTTCAACGAGAAGGGCGCACTGTACTTCCACGGCCAGTGAGGACGGCGCAGCCGCACCTCCATGGCCGGTGAGGACGAGGGGACCGGACCTCCACACCCTTCGCCCTCACACCGGCCCGGCCGGCTACGCCCCGAGCGCCCGGGACAGTGTGTAGATCGCCAGGCCCGCCAGGGAGCCGACCACCGTGCCGTTGATCCGGATGAACTGGAGGTCGCGGCCGATGTGGGCCTCGATCTTCTTCGTGGTGTGGCGGGCGTCCCAGCCCGCGACGGTGTCCGTGATCAGGGAGGTGATCTCCTTGCGGTACGTCGTCACGACGTGCACCGCCGCGCCCTCCACCCAGCTGTCGACCTTCTCCTGCACCTTCGGCTCATGGGCCATCCGGGCGCCCAGCGTCAGCAGCGAGGCCCGTACCCGCAGCCGCAGCTCGCTGCGCTCGTCCTCCGCCGCCGCCACGATCATGGACCGTACGGCCGTCCACGCGGACGCGATCAGGTCCTGGACCTCGCCGCGGCCCAGCACCTCGCCCTTGAGCCGTTCGACCCGCGCGCGGGTGTCGGTGTCGGACTGGAGGTCGGTGGCGAAGTCGGTGAGGAAGCGGTCCAGGGCGCCGCGGGCCGGGTGGGAGGGCATGTCGCGCATCTCGGTGATGAAGCGCATCAGCTCCTTGTAGACGCGCTCGCCGACCTTCCGGTCCACGAACCGCGGGGTCCAGCCGGGCGCGCCGCCCTGCACCGCGTCCATCACGGAGTCGCCGTGCAGCACCAGCCAGTCGTGCGCGCGGGCCACGACGAGGTCCACCGCCCGGCGGTGAGCGCCGTCGCCGACGATCCGCTCCAGCAGTTTCCCGATGCCGGGCGCGATCTCCTGGGCATCGGCGCGGCGGGTGATCGCCTCGCTGACCACCGCCTGGACGTCGGAGTCGTGCAGCACGGTCAGCGCGCCGCGCAGGGCGGTGGCCAGTTCGGCCGTCACCCGGTCGGCGTGCTCGGGCTCCGCCAGCCAGGTGCCGAGGCGGCTACCGATGCCCACGGCGCGCAGCCGCTGTCGTACGACGTCCTCGGAGAGGAAGTTCTCCCCGACGAACTCCCCGAGGGAGACGCCCAGCTGGTCCTTCTTGTTGGGGATGATCGCGGTGTGCGGGATGGGCAGGCCGAGGGGATGGCGGAACAGGGCGGTGACCGCGAACCAGTCGGCGAGCGCGCCGACCATGCCGGCCTCGGCGGCCGCGGCGACGTACGCCGTCCAGGCCCCGGCGCCGGAGTGCCGGGCCCAGGTGGCGAGGACGTAGACGAGGGCCACGAGGAGCAGCAGACCGGTCGCGGTGAGTTTCATCCGGCGCACCCCGCGCCGCTTCTCCTCGTCGGCGGGGCTGAAGGTGGTCATCGTGCGCCGGCTCGCGGCGGGCGCCCCCGCTTCGGTCCCTCTGGTTACTTCGTCTACTTCGCCCTGGTTCGTGACGTTCATCCACTCCACCCGTTCGCTACCCCTCGGACCTATTGTCCCTTCCTCGCCCCTCAGTGACGGACTCCTGGAACGGAACAAGAGTTCCCGACGTTCGTGTTCGAGGAAGGTTCGAGGAAACTTCGAGAAGGCTCGAGAGGGTTCAAAAAGACCCGAGAAGGCTCGAGAAAGCTCGAAGCGCGCCGGACCTCTCCGTTCGTCATGAGCCGATCACAGCGGAGCCCCGGGCTCCCATGCCCGAGGAGACCCGCGCCGCATGACCAGGCGTCACGGTTGTGCCCTGCTGTCCGCGATCATGGCCCTCATCGTGGCTCTGTCCGCCGCCATATACGTGGGCGTCTCGTACGTGGACGCCTCGGTCGGCGACGACCGCACCGGCGCGAAGAACGGCGGCTCCCCCGGCCGCGCCGACGCCGTCCCCGCCTCCACGGGCGTCTGGGTCGGCGCCTGGTCCGCCTCCCCGTCCGGCGCCGAACCGGACACGGAGACGAACGGCACGGCGGGCCGCTCGATACGCAACGTCGTGCACGCGGGCGTCTCCGGGACGAGTGCCCGCATCACCCTGTCCAACCTCTACGGCACCCGGCCGCTGACCGTCACCCACGCCTCGATCGCCGTCGCCGCCGGAGCGGACACCGCCGCCGCGGCCACCGGCACCATGCGCCGGCTCACCTTCGGCGGCGCCGCGTCGGTCGTCGTACCGGCGGGCGGCCAGCGGGTCAGCGACGCCGTGGCCCTGCCCGTCCCGCGCGGCGGCGACGTCCTCGTCAGCACCTACTCCCCCGCCTCCTCGGGCCCGGTCACCTTCCACGAGGAGGCCCGCCAGATCAGTTACGCGGCCGACGGAGACCACACGCAGGACGCGACGGGGACGCCGTACGGGCAGCACGACGACCACTGGCGCTATCTGACCGCCCTGGACGTGCTGAGCAACGAGGCCGACGGCACCGTCGTCGCCCTCGGCGACTCGCTGACCGACGGCGTCACCTCCACCGAGAACGCCGACCGCCGCTGGCCGGACGCCCTTTCGGACCGGCTGCGGACGGCCCTCGGCCCGGGTACGGACGTGCCCCGCTACAGCGTGGTCAACGCGGGCATCAGTGGCAACCGCGTCCTCGTGGACGGGGGGCCGGGCAACCCCGCCGGCAACACCAGCGGCCTGAAGCGCTTCGCCAGGGACGTACTGGCCCGCCCGAACGTCAAGGTCGTCGTCATCGACCTCGGCGTCAACGACATCCTGCGCAACGAGCAGCGTGCCGACCCCGAGGCGATCCTCGACGGCCTGCGCGAGCTGGTACGGCAGGCGCACGCCCGCGGGATCAAGGTCGTCGGCGCGACGCTGATGCCCTTCCAGGGGCACCCCCGCTACACCGGCGTCCGCGAGGAGGTCCGCCAGGAGGTCAACTCCGGGATCCGGGCCGGGAAAGTGTACGACGCGGTCGTCGACTTCGACGAGGCGCTGCGCGACCCGTACAACCCCCGCGCGTTCCGCCCCGACTACGACTCCGGCGACCATCTCCACCCCAGCGACAAGGGCTACCGGGCCATGGCCGGGGCGCTCGACCTGGACGATCTGAAGGGGTCGGCTCCGGCGCGGCTGTGACCGGCAAAGCGCCGGCGGCCGCCGGACATCCGGCGCACATCCGGCAAGCAGGGCCGAGCGGCCCGGGTATGGCCCCGCCGGCCCCGGGCAGCGGGGACCGCTCAGTCGTCGTAGCGCCGCCGGTGCCGCTCCTCGCGGCGGGCCTCACGGCGTTCGCGCTGGGCCTCCCGGCGCTCCTCGTGGTGCGCCCGCCGCAGGTCGCGGTGGGAGTCCAGCATCTTGCGGTGCGCGCCCTCCACCTCGTCGCGGAAGGTCGAGTGCAGGTCCCGCAGTGCCGCCTTGCGGTCCAGCTTCTCCTGCCGCCGCTCCTCCTTCAGGCGCAGCCGCTCGGCCCGTGTCACCTTGCGCTCGACACCCACCCCGCCCCAGAAGGCGAAGCCGCTCACGATCACCCTCGGCGCCCCCGGGTCACCCGGCACGCCCGCCTGGGTGTGGTCGAAGCCGCCCATGATGCCGATGCCACGCACGACGACCTCGACGCCGGGCGGCACGATGACGTTCAACCCGCCCATGATCGCAACGCAGTTGATCTCCACCTCGCGGTCGGCGAAGTTCGCCTCGCGCAGGTCGATCTCCCCGCCGCCCCAGAAGGCGAAGCAGTTGAACCGCTTCGGCATCGTCCAGCGCCCCTTGCGCTGGAAGCCGGACATCACGGCGACGGCCCACGGCGACGAGCCCTCGCCGCCGACGATCCGCCCCGCCCAACTCCCGTCGCCCTCGGGCTCCTTGATCAGGGAGATGGTGGGCGGCGTGACTCCGGCCGACGGCAGGTCGCGGGTGATCGGGGCCAGTTCGCCGTACGTCCGCGCCTTGTACGTCGCCTCCAGCCGCTCCTCGAACTCCTCCATGTCGAGGCGGCCTTCGGCGACGGCGTCCCGCAGGACCTCGGCGACTCGCTCACGATCGGCGTCGGAGGCACGCAGCTCCGGGGCATCGTCGGTCATGCCTGACAGCCTACGAGTTCCCGGCTCCCGGCACTACGCGGTGGCCCGCTCCGACGGAGGGTCGAGGGTCCCCTCCCCCGGCTCCACCCCCGACGCGGTCTCCGTCGTCTCCGTCGTACCCGCTGTGTCCGTCGCGTCCGTCGCGTCCGTCGCGTTCGTCGCACCCGTCGCGTCCGTCGACCACAGCATCTTGGCGATCACCGCCTCGATGTCCGGCTCCCGGACCGACAGATCGACCAGCGGGTACGACGCCGCGATCCGCGCCACCAGGGGCGCCGCCGAAGCAGTCGCAGGGAAGGCCAGCCACTGCCGCGGCCCCTCCACCTTCACCACCCGCGCCCCGGGCACCTCGACCGGCGGCACCTCCCGCTCCAGGTCCACCACCAGCGTCCGCTCGCTCTCCCCCACCTCGTGCAGCCCCGCCAGCGCACCGTCGTAGACCAGCCGCCCGTGGTCGATCACCATCACGCGTGAGCACAACTGCTCGATGTCCTGGAGGTCGTGCGTGGTCAGCAGCACCGTCGTGCCGCGCTCGGCGTTCAGCTCGCGCAGGAACTCCCGCACCCTGGCCTTGGAGATCACGTCCAGGCCGATGGTCGGCTCGTCGAGGTACAGCACCTCCGGATCGTGCAGCAGGGCCGCCGCGATGTCACCGCGCATCCGCTGCCCCAGCGACAGCTGCCGTACCGGGACGTCCAGCAGGTCGCCGAGTTCGAGCAGTTCCACGCACCGGTCGAGGTTCTCCCGGTAGCGGCCGTCCGGGATGCGGTACATACGGTGTATCAACCGGTACGAGTCGATCAGCGGCAGATCCCACCACAGCGTCGTCCGCTGCCCGAACACCACCCCGATCCGCCGGGCCAGCCGCGCGCGCTCACGGGACGGGTCGATGCCCGCGACCCGCAGCCGGCCGCCGCTGGGCGTCAGGATGCCGGTCAGCATCTTGATCGTGGTCGACTTCCCGGCGCCGTTCGGACCGATGTAGCCCACCATCTCCCCCCGCGCCACCGTGAAGGAGATCGAGTCCACCGCCCGCACCTGGCGCGACTCCCGCCGCAGGAAGCCGGTCTTCCTGCGCACGGAGAAGACCTTCTCGACCCGGTCGAGTTCGATGAGAGCGCCGCCCTCGCCCAGAGCACCGCCCTCGGAGAAGGCGGTGCTCACGTCGCCCGTATCGCTCATGCCGTCGTCCGTACCGTCCATGCCCCGGGTCTCTCCTAACTTCCCGTACTCCGATAGGCCCGCAGCCCCGTCCGCCAGGCCAGGCCCGCCAGCGCGCAGCAGGCCACCGCCGCCGCGGGACCGGCGAACGCCACCCAGCCGGGCAGCCCCAGCGGCAGCGGCCGCCCCAGCACATAGCTCGCCGGCAGCCAGTTCACGAAGGCCAGCGGCAGCACGAACGTCACCCCCCGCACCAGGTCCTGGGCGAAGACGGTCGGCGGATACTGAAGCAGCGTCGTACCGCCGTACGTGAAAGCGTTCTGCACCTCCGAGGCGTCCTGCGCCACGAACTGGAAGGCCGCGCCCGCGACGAACACCGCGCAGAAGATCCCGCAGCCGCTCACCACCATCCACGGCATCAGCAGCACCCTGGCCGGGGTCCAGTCGATGTCGAGCGACGCCAGCGCGTAACCCAGCACCAGCGCCCCCTGTACCACCCGGCCCAGTCTGCGCAGCCCGAACCGGTCGGCGGCCACCTGTGCGAGCACCGGCACCGGCCGCACCAGCAGGGTGTCCAGCGTCCCGTCCCGCACCCGGCTGCCCAGCCGGTCCATCGACCCGATCGCCAGATCGGCCAGCCCGAACGCCATCCCGGACAGGCCGTAGAGGAACGCGACCTCCGGCAGCGACCAGCCGCCGAGCGCGTCCACCCGGGAGAACATCAGCAGGATCGCCACGAAGTCCAGCGCGGTCGCCGCGAAGTTCCCGAACGTCGTCATGACGAAGGACGCCCGGTAGGCCATCGTGGAGCGGATCCACATCCCGGCGATCAGCCGGTACGCCCGCAGGCCCTCCGTGAACCGCCCGGGCTCAGCCACCCTGCACCACCACCCGCCGCGTCGCCGCCGACTGCAACAGCCGCCCAGCCCCCAGCAGCACCACCGCCCAGCCCGCCTGGAAGGCGTACGTGGACCACGGTCCGGCCTCGCCCAGCAGCACGTCGGCCGGCGCCTGGAGCAGCGCCGACCACGGCAACATCCGTACGACGTCGCCCAGTTCGCCCGGGAACACGTTGAGCGGGACGATCATCCCCGAGCAGAAGAACCCCACGATCCACGACATCTGCTGCGCGCCCGTGCCGTCCATCAGCCAGAACGCGCTCAGCGCCACCAGGAAGCGCACCCCGAAGCCGACCACCATCGCCAGCACCACCGCGGCCAGGAAGGCAGCCCAGGTCAGCGGGTCCTGGGGCAGCGCGGTCGGGAAGAACAGCGCGCCGAACACGAAGGGCACCACGCCCCGCCCCAGCAGCTGGAACAGGGCCCGGCCCAAGTCGGCGGACAGCCACCACAGTTGGAGATCGGCGGGCCGGTACAGGTCGATCGCGATGTCCCCCGTGCGGATGCGCTCCATCAACTCCGTCTCGACCCCGCCGCCGCCCAGGGCGAGCGTCGACAGCAAGGCCTGTCCCAGCCACACGTAGGTCACCGCCTGTGCCTGGTCGTAGCCGCCCAGGTGCGGTTTCTCGTCCCACAGTGCCAGATATGTGTAGACCAGGATCAGGCCGAAAACAGTGTTCGTGAAGACTCCCGCGGCCGTGGCCACCCGGTACGTCGCGTACCGTCGGAATCCCCCCGCCGCGACGGCCCCGTACAACCGTCCCGCACCCACGTCCACGCCCTCCAGGTCCGCCCGGCACCGAAGCGCAGGAGCCTACTGCGTGTGTGACCCGGCACACCACGCAATTTCCGGCGGAACGCGTGCCGATTTTCGGGAACGAAACGCTTGGTGCGACAGTCTTTAACTGGGGGCAGAGAAGGCGTACGAGGGCGTACGGGAACGTACGACGCGAAACAGGAGTCCGTGCACGACATGAGCGACGAGCCGCAGCCGCAGCAGCCGACCGAGGGCCCGGCCCGGAGCGCACCACAGACGGCCGACGAGCCGCGCGACCGCGGCGGCCGGGACGGCGGCGCGGGCGAGGTCGCCGGGAACCAGCGGGCCGCCGGGACCGGCGCGGACGCCACGTCCGGCCGGGTCGCCCCGGCCACCGGAACCACCGAGGCCGGCGAAGCCGCCAGGTCGGCCGGAGCCGCCGAAGCCACCGCGAGTGACAAGGCCGACACGGGCGACGCCGAGGCCGGAGCGGCCGAGGCGGAGATGACCGCGCGGCTCCCCCGGGTGACGTCCGAGCCGGACGCGACCGCACAGCTCCGCCGAGTGGCGCCCGAACCGGACGCGACCGCACAGCTCCGCCGGGTGACGACCGAACCGGACGCGACGGCGCAGCTCCGCCGGGTGACGACCGAGCCGGACGCCACCGCCGCCCGGAGCACCCGCCCCACGGTTCCCGCCCAGGGCGCCCGCCGCCCCTCCCTCCCCGCCGAGGCCGCACCGCTCGCGACGGCGGCAGCAGCGGCAGCGGCTGCCCGGACGGCCCACACGCCTCACACGCCCCATGCGGCGCCCGTACAGGCGCAGGCGCAGACCGCCTACGCGCCCCAGGACCCCCGGACCGCCCAGGCCGTGCACACCGTCGAACCCGACCGGGGTGCCGAGCCAGTGAACGGCGGAAAGAAGCCCAAGCGCCCCAAGCGCACCGGCTGGCGCCGGATCTTCCCGACCTGGCGCATGGTGCTGAGCACCGTCGTCATCGGCGTCGTGCTGCTGATGGGCCTGTTCTTCCTCGGCTACTCCATGGTCAAGGTTCCGGCGGCCAACGCGCTCGCCACCAAGCAGAGCAACGTCTACCTCTACGCCGACGGCTCCGAGATCGCCCGGGACGGCGAGATCAACCGCGAGAACGTCAGCCTCCCGCAGGTCTCCAAGGACGCCCAGCACGCCGTGCTCGCCGCCGAGGACCGCGACTTCTACACCGAGTCCGCGATCGACCCCAAGGCGATGCTCCGGGCCGGCTGGAACACCGCCACCGGCAAGGGCAAGCAGTCCGGCTCCACGATCACCCAGCAGTACGTCAAGAACTACTACCTCGCGCAGGAGCAGACCGCCAAGCGCAAGGTGAAGGAGTTCTTCATCTCCATCAAGCTGGACCGCACGGAGAGCAAGGACAAGATCCTCGAGGGCTACCTCAACACCAGCTACTTCGGCCGCAACGCCTACGGCATCCAGGCCGCCGCCAAGGCCTACTACGGCATCGACGCCGTGGACCTCGACCCCGCCAAGGGCGCCTACCTCGCCGCGCTGGTCAACGCGCCCAGCGAGTACGACGTCATCGCGCACCCCGAGAACAAGGCGGCCGCCCAGGCCCGCTGGAACTACGTCCTCGACGGCATGGTCACCAAGGGCTGGCTCAGCGCCTCCGAGCGCGCCGGCATGAAGTTCCCGACGCCGAAGGAGAACAGCGCCGCCTCCACCGGCATGTCCGGACAGCGCGGCTACATCGTCGACGCGATCAAGGAATACCTCAAGGACAACAAGATCGTCACCGCGGACGAGCTGGAGGCGGGCGGCTACCGCGTCACCACCACGCTCCAGAAGTCCAAGCAGGACGCCCTCGTCGACGCCGTCAACGACAACCTCATGTCCAAGCTGGACAAGAAGGGCCGCAAGGTCGACAACTCCGTCCGCGCGGGCGGCGCCTCCGTCGACCCCAAGACCGGCAAGGTCGTCGCGATGTACGGCGGCATCGACTACATCAAGCAGTACACGAACAACGCCACCCGCGGGGACTTCCAGGTCGGCTCCACCTTCAAGCCGTTCGTGTTCACCTCGGCCGTCCAGAACGGGTCGAAGACCCAGGACGGCCGCGCCATCACCCCGAACACCTACTACGACGGCACCAACAAGCGGCCCGTCCAGGGCTGGAACGGCGGCAGCTACGCCCCGGCCAACGAGGACGACGTCTCCTACGGCAACATCACCGTGGGCACCGCCACCGACAAGTCCGTCAACTCCGTGTACGCGCAGATGGCCGTCGACGTCGGCCCGCAGAAGGTCAAGGACACCGCGGTCGCCCTCGGTATCCCCGCCGCCACCAAGGACCTCAACCCCTACCCGTCCATCGCGCTGGGCACCGCCACCGCCAGTGTCCTCGACATGGCGGAGGCCTACGCGACCCTCGCCAACCACGGCAAGGCCGGCGCGTACACGATGATCGACAAGGTCACCAAGGACGGCCGGAGCATCATGGACACGCCCGAGGCGAAGACCCGCCGGGCCGTCACCCGCGAAGCCGCCGACACCACCACCTACGTCCTGCGCAGCGTCGTCCAGAACGGCACCGCCACCGCCGCCCAGGCCGCCGGCCGCCCCGCCGCCGGCAAGACCGGCACCGCCGAGAACGACACGGCCGCCTGGTTCGCCGGCTACACCCCCGAGCTGGCCACCGTCATCTCCGTCATGGGTCAGGACCCGGTCACCGCCGCCCACACCCCGCTCTACGGCGCGATGGGCCTCCAGCGCGTCAACGGCGGCGGCGCCCCCACCGAGATCTGGGCGCAGTTCACCAAGAACGCCCTCAAGGGCAAGCCGGTGACCGACTTCGACCTCCAGCTCCAGGAAGGCGCCGACCAGCCCGCGCCCCCACTCCCCGACCCCTCCCAGAGCGCCCAGGCCCCCTCCGGCCAGAACGACGGCAACGCCACCGAGGGCACGGACGACGGCGGCAGCGACGGCTCCGGCACGACCGGGAACACCGGCGCGCCGACGGACGGCACCGGCGACGGCTCCACCACGGACGGCAGCGCCGACGGCTCGACCACGACCGGGAACACCGGCTCGACGACCGACGGCAGCAACGGCGACGGCTCCTCCGGAGCGACCACCGGCAGCACCACGGGGGACACCGGCAACACGGGCCCCATCGGCACCACCCTGGGCACGGGCGCCCTCGGCACCCGCAGAGAGTGACCGGCCGGCCCGCCAGTCAGTGCCCCGAGGTCGCCTTCAGCCCCACCACGGCGACCAGCAGCAGACCCACGAAGAAGATCCGGGCGGCGGTCGCCGGCTCCCCCAGCACCACCATGCCGACCACCGCCGCACCGGCCGCCCCGATGCCCACCCACACGCCGTACGCCGTGCCGATCGGCAGCGACCTCGTGGCGTACGACAGCAGCACCATGCTGGCGACGATGCCGGACCCGGTGAGCAGACTGGGCACGAGCCGGGTGAACCCGTCGGTGTACTTCATCCCCACCGACCAGCCGACCTCCAGCAGACCGGCGACGACAAGCAGAACCCAGGCCATGACAGGCACCTCCGAGACGTACGGACACTCTTGCGGGGTGCGTCGTCTTTCTTCCCTGTCACAGCGGGCCGGCCGACCTGAGTCGGCAGCCTGTGACCCCGGTACGGCGCGTCTCGTCGGGCTCCTTCCCAACGTAGCAAAAGCACGAAGAAAGGGCTGGTGACCATGGTCACCAGCCCTCTTCAGTCGCAGAATCAGAGATACAGCCCGGTGGAGTCCTGCGACCCCTCGAACCGGTCCGCCGCCACCGCGTGCAGGTCGCGCTCGCGCATGAGCACGTACGCCACTCCCCGCACCTCGACCTCGGCACGGTCCTCCGGGTCGTACAGCACCCGGTCACCCGGCTCCACGCCCCGTACGTTCTGCCCCACCGCGACGACCTCGGCCCAGGCCAGCCGGCGCCCCACCGCGGCCGTGGCCGGGATGAGAATGCCGCCGCCGGAACGCCGCTCGCCCTCGGCGGTGTCCTGCCGCACGAGTACGCGGTCGTGCAGCATCCGGATGGGCAGCTTGTCGTGCTGCGGACTGTGCTCGTTCTTGTTGGCGCTCACACCACTGAACCTACCTGTCCCGTACGAATCCGTACGCGGGTGGGTCGCCCGCCGCTCAGCGCCTGCGGCGCCTGGACCCGACGACGAGCAGCCCGACCAGGCCGACCGCGACCAGCGCGACGGGCACGATCCGCTCCATCCTCGGCGCGCCCTCCTCGTCGACGAACTGCGCCTTCACATCGCTCACGGCCCGGTTCACACCGACGTACGCCCGTCCGAGCGTGTGGTCGATGTTGGAGACGACCTTGGCCTTGGCGTCGCCAACGATGGTCTTCGGGTGCACCCGCACACCGATCTCGTCGAGGGTCTCCGCCAGAACGTCCCGGCGGCGCTTGATGTCCGCCTCGATCTGCGCCGGGCTTCTGGTGTCCGACGTTTCCGACGTGTCCGCCACCGTACGGCCTCCAAAATCTGCTGATGCGTTGTTCCGGACAGTCTGTCAGGTTCGCGCCGCGCCGCACGGCCAGGACCCCCGGTTACGCTAGGCCGATGAGCGAGCGACTCCAGCCCGGGGACACCGCCCCCGCCTTCACCCTGCCCGACGCCGACGGCAACGAGGTGTCACTGGCCGACCACAAGGGCCGCAAGGTCATCGTCTACTTCTACCCGGCGGCCCTGACCCCCGGCTGCACCAAGCAGGCGTGCGACTTCACGGACAACCTGGACCTCCTGGCCGGCGCCGGGTACGACGTCATCGGCGTCTCCCCCGACAAGCCGGAGAAGCTGGCCAAGTTCCGTGAGAAGGAGTCCCTGAAGGTCACGCTGGTCGGCGACCCCGACAAGACGGTCTTGCAGGCGTACGGCGCCTTCGGCGAGAAGATGAACTACGGCAAGACCTACATGGGCGTCATCCGCTCCACGATCGTGGTGGACGAGGACGGCAAGGTGGAACGCGCCCTGTACAACGTCCGCGCCACGGGCCACGTAGCAAAGATCATCAAGGACCTGGGCATCTGAGGCCCTGCCCCCGCACCCGCGAAGCGGCCCGTCCCGGACACCCCGGCGCGGGCCGCTTTGCATTTCGGGCGTGACTGTCCGATGAGCCGCTCGTTAATCCGTACGAGTCACGAACGGGTGGCCGGGGGCGGAGGGGGGTCTCGATGGGCGCGAGCGCGTACACCAGGGAACGGCTGGAGGAGGCGGCCCGGGAGGCTCGGACACTGTCCGAGGCACTGGAGAGGCTGGGGGTGGAGCCGAGGGGGCCTACGCGGGGATACCTCCGGGAGCGGATGCGGAAGCTCGGGGTGGATACGTCGCACTTCGAACGTGAGGGGGTGCGATGGACCAGGGAAGTGCTCCAGGCGGCGGTCTCCGCGTCGACGAACATGTGCGAGGTGCTGCGCCGTCTCGGGCTGGAAGTCGTGGGCGGGCATCACACGCACATCAGCCGCAGGATCAGGGCGTACGGGATCGACACGTCGCACTTTCAGGTACCGACCCGGCGCGGCAAGCCATGGCGACCCCGGACCCCCGAGGGGCTACTCGTCGAGCAGTCGGAGGCGGACGCCCGCCGGATCCCCAGCGACCGCCTGAAATGGGCGATGAAGGCCTCCGGCATGCCGGAACGCTGCGCTCTGTGCGGGATCGAGGCGATGTGGCAGGGGCACCCGCTGCCACTCGAAGTCGACCACATCGACGGCAACTGGCGCGACAACCGCATCGGAAACCTGCGACTCCTGTGCCCCAACTGCCATTCGACGACGGACAGTTATCGCGGACGTGGCAAAGGGCGGGTCTCATGAAGGGTGGCACGCAGTACACCCGGGAGCAGTTGGTCAAGGCGGCCGCGCAGTGCTCTGACATCGAGGAGGTCATCGCCTTCTTCGGCACTCGCCCCTACGGCCAGCTCCGCCGCCACCTCTTCCGACGCTTCGAGCACTTCGGGATCGACGTCTCTCATATGCCTCGCCAGAAGCGAAGGAAGGCGACACCCGCCAGGCCGACCACTGACGAGTTGCGTCATGCGGTCGCGGGGGCGACCTCCCTCGCGGACGCGCTCCGCGCTCTGGGAATGGAGCCCTACAACTCCAGGCTGCGCAGCCTGCTCCGCCAATGGGTAGCGGAGGACGGCCTCGACACCACCCATTTCCTGGGGCAAGCGCATCAGCGGAGCAAACCGGGCTGCGTACCACTCAGGCGCGCTGCGGACATCCTGGTCCGGCACGATGGCAGCCGCAGAACGAGGTCCCATCTGCTGCGCCGAGCCCTCCTGGAGGTGGGCGAACCAGAGATGTGCGCCAAATGCGGCGTCGGCCCCGAGTGGCTCGGCAGGCCCATGACGCTGGAGGTCGATCACATCAACGGTGACTGGAGCGACGACCGGCGGGCGAACCTGCGGTTGTTGTGCCCGAATTACCACGCGGTTACCGACACCTGGTGCAGAGGCGGCAGACGCCAACGCGCGTAGCCCAGTAAAGTGGGCCCGGCACTGGCGCCCGTACGCCAAGGGCTGAGCGGCGATCTTTAGGTGGTCGTGTCTGTCGGTTCGAATCCGACCGGGCGCACAAATCGGCCCCTCGTCTTCGTCATCGAAGACGAGGGGCCGTTGTGCGAGCTCAGCCCAACAACTCCCGCACCACCGGCACCAGCCCCCGGAATGCCTTGCCGCGGTGGCTGATCGCGTTCTTCTCAGCCGGGGTCAGTTCCGCGCAGGTGCGGTTCTCGCCGTCCGGCTGGAGGACCGGGTCGTAGCCGAAGCCGTTCGTGCCGGCCGGGGTGTGGCGCAGGACGCCCCGCAGCCGGCCCTCGACCACGCGTTCCGTGCCGTCGGGCAGGGCGAGGGCGGCCGCGCAGGCGAAGTGGGCGCCGCGGTGCTCCTCGGTGATGTCGGAGAGCTGGGCGAGAAGCAGATCCAGGTTGGCCTTGTCGTCGCCGTGGCGGCCGGCCCAGCGCGCGGAGAAGATGCCGGGTGCGCCGCCCAGGACGTCGACGCACAGGCCGGAGTCGTCGGCGACGGCGGGGTGGCCGGTGGCCTGGGCGAGGGCGTGGGCCTTGAGCAGGGCGTTCTCGGCGAAGGTGACGCCGGTTTCCTTGACGTCGGGGATGTCGGGGTAGGCGTCCGCGCCGACGAGGTCGTGGGGCAGTCCTGCGTCGGCGAGGATCGCCCTCAGTTCGGTGATCTTTCCGGCGTTGCGGGTGGCGAGGATCAGGCGGGTCATGGGGACCAGTATCCCGGCCGCGGCCTGGCGGTTCTTACGGTGTGCAGACCTTGGTGAGTTCGCCGGCAGCGTCGGTGACGGGGCCGAGGTCCGGGGTGGTGTCGCCGTTGTCGACGGCGGTGCGGACGTTGCCCACGGCCTTGCGGAGGTCGTCGACCGCCTTGTTGACGTCGGCGTTGTCCGTCTTGTCGCCGATCCTGTCGAGGTTGTTCTCGATGGCGGTGAGGGACTCCCCGGTCCGGGTGGGGTCGTTGGCGGCGTTCTCGACGGCCTGCTGGAGGTCGGTGACGCTGTCGGCGATGGTGTCGGCGGTCTGGACGCAGTCGAGGGCCGTGCCGACGGCGTCGCAGCCGGTGGTCAGACCGGTGGTGAGTGCGACGGCCGCGAGGGCGGTGGCGATGGTGGTGCGGCGGCCTCGGCGTCTGTTCGCGCCCATGGGTGGTTCCCTCCCCTGTCCGGGCCCGAGGGCCCCGTTCCCTTTGCGATACGGGGCGCACGGCGGTGTGCCGTGCGCCCCGTACTCGTAGGGACGCTTCGGGTGAGGGGGAGGTTGCCCGGCGGAGCCGTTCTGCTTGGTGCGTCTTTTACTTTTCGAGGACGGCCTCGAGTGCCGCGCGCTGTGCGGCGGCGAGGTCGATGCAGCCGGAGACGGCGAGGTCGAGGAGGGAGTCGAGTTCGTCGCGGGCGAAGGGCTGGGCCTCGGCGGTGCCCTGGACCTCGACGAAGCGGCCGTCGCCGGTGCAGACGACGTTCATGTCGGTCTCGGCGCGGACGTCTTCCTCGTAGCAGAGGTCGAGCAGGGGCACTCCGGCGACGATGCCGACGGAGACGGCGGAGACGGTTCCGGTGAGGGGCTGGCGGCCGGCCTTGACGAGCTTGCGGCCCTGGGCCCAGGTGACGGCGTCGGCGAGGGCGACGTAGGCGCCGGTGATGGCGGCGGTGCGGGTGCCGCCGTCGGCCTGGAGGACGTCGCAGTCGAGGACGATGGTGTTCTCGCCGAGGGCCTTGTAGTCGATGACCGCGCGCAGGGAGCGGCCGATGAGGCGGCTGATCTCGTGGGTGCGGCCGCCGATCTTGCCGCGGACGGACTCGCGGTCGCCGCGGGTGTTGGTGGCGCGGGGGAGCATGGAGTACTCGGCGGTGACCCAGCCTTCGCCGCTGCCCTTGCGCCAGCGGGGCACGCCTTCGGTGACGGAGGCGGTGCAGAAGACCTTGGTGTCACCGAAGGAGACGAGGACGGAGCCTTCTGCGTGCTTGCTCCAGCCGCGTTCGATGGTGACGGGGCGGAGCTGTTCGGGGGTGCGGCCGTCGATTCGAGACATGGCGCCGAGCCTAGCCGCACAACGGGAGGGGCCCCCTCCCTTACCGGGAAGGGGCCCCGTCCGGGGGGAGGCGGATGCCTCACATCATGTCTTCGATCTCCGCGGCGATGGGGTCGGCGTCGGTGCCGATGACGACCTGGATGGCGGTGCCCATCTTGACGACGCCGTGGGCTCCGGCGGCCTTGAGAGCGGCGTCGTCGACGAGGCTGGCGTCGGCGACCTCGGTCCGGAGGCGGGTGATGCAGCCCTCGACCTCTTCGATGTTCTCGATGCCGCCGAGCCCGGCAACGATCTTCTCAGCCTTGGTGGCCATGTTCCTTCTCCCTGTTACGAACCGCTTTGTCGCAGTAACCCACAGTTGGCCCAACTTTGCGAGCGGTCGTGTCGTGGGTGCCGAATGCTGGTGTTCACGACAACGGAACCGTCCGCGAACTGGTCTACACCACCAGGCGGACGGCCGCCAAACCAGGCCCCCGCCGCGAGGAGCCCGATGAGCGCAGACGCCACGATCAGCCCCGCCCGGCAGCGCTGGAACGGTCTGTTCCAGGGTTTGCAGAAGATGGGACGCAGCCTCCAGCTGCCGATCGCGGTGCTCCCGGCGGCGGGCATCCTCACCCGGCTGGGACAGCCGGACGTGTTCGGGGACGACGGGCTGGGCTGGAGTGATGTCTCGAAGGTGATGGTGGGCGCGGGCGGCGCGCTGCTCGACAGCGCCTTCGGGCTGCCGATGCTGTTCTGCGTGGGTGTGGCCATCGGGATGGCGAAGAAGTCGGACGGGTCGACGGCGCTGGCGGCGGTCGCGGGCTTCCTCGTCTACTTCAATGTGCTGCGCCAGTTCCCGGAGGACTGTGCGGCGGGATCCAGACCGGTCGCCACGGGCTGCCAGTTGACGGACGGTTCGGTGACGGTGTTCGCGTACCAGAATCCGGGGGTGTTCGGCGGCATCGTCATGGGCTTGCTGGCGGCGTACTTCTGGGCGCGCTATCACCGTACGAAGCTGGTGGCCTGGCTGGGTTTCTTCAACGGCCGCCGGCTGGTGCCGATCGTCATGGCGTTCGTCGCGATCGCGTTCGCGGCGCTGTGTCTGTGGGTGTGGCCGCCGGTGGGCGACGCCCTGGAGAGCTTCTCCGACTGGCTGAGCGATCTGGGTTCGTACGGGGCGGGGATCTTCGGGGTCGCGAACCGGGCGCTGCTGGTGATCGGGCTGCACCAGTTCCTGAACGTGCCCCTGTGGTTCCAGTTCGGCAGCTTCACCAAGCCGGACGGCACGGTGGTGCACGGCGACATCAACATGTTCCTGGCGGGCGACCCGACCGCGGGCCAGTTCACCTCGGGTTTCTTCCCGATCATGATGTTCGCGCTGCCGGCGGCGGCGCTGGCGATCACGCACTGCGCACGGCCGGACCGGCGCAAGGAGGTCGGGGGCCTGATGCTGTCGGTGGCGCTGACGTCGTTCGTCACCGGGATCACGGAGCCGCTGGAGTACTCGTTCATGTTCGTGGCGCCGCTGCTGTACGTGTTCCACGCGCTGTTGACGGGTGTGTCGATGGCGGTGACCTGGGGGCTGGGGGTCCACGACGGGTTCAGCTTCTCGGCGGGACTGATCGACTACGTCATCAACTGGAGCCTGGCGACCAAGCCTTGGCTGATCGTGCCCATCGGCCTGGGCTTCGCCGCCGTCTACTACGCGGTCTTCCGGTTCGCGATCAAGAAGTTCGATTTGAGAACTCCTGGGCGGGAACGCGAAGATGAAGTGGAAGATGTCACAAAGGTGTAGACGTCGCTTTTGTCACAAAGCCCCCGGACCGACGGTCCGGGGGCCTTACTTTTGTCCGGTATGGAAGGGATCGCCGCCCTCGACGAGCACCACGAGTAGCGATCCGGTAGCTGGATTCACGGGTTCCTTAGACGGTCCTTAATCGGCTATAACTGGTCTACACCACTGAGTGGTGTAGACCATCCCCTTGATGGAGGAACGCTATGAGCACCGCCACCGCAACGGCGGCCCCCGCAAAGAAGCGGGGATCCGGCCTGTTCCAAGGCTTGCAGAAGGTCGGTCGCAGCTTGCAGCTGCCGATCGCCGTCCTTCCGGCGGCGGCCCTTCTGCTGCGCGCCGGGCAAGCGGACGTCCAGGAGAGGTTCCACATCCCCGCAGACGTCGCGAAGGTGTTCGCCGGCGCCGGCGGCGCCCTGCTGGACAGCTCCTTCGGGCTGCCCCTGCTCTTCTGTATAGGCGTGGCCATCGGCTTCGCGAAGAAGGCCGACGGCTCGACAGCGCTGGCGGCCGTAGTCAGCTTCCTCACCTACTACGCGGTGATCCACCAGTTCCCGATCGAGGAAGGCCACGACGGCGCCACCTACACGGCTACCGGCGCGTTCGGCGGCTTCTGGCAGAAGGGCACCGAGGCCGCGCAGACCGCGACCTTCCAGAACCCAGGTGTGCTCGGCGGCATCATCCTCGGCCTGTTGACGGCCGTGCTGTGGCAGCGCTACCACCGCAAGCAGCTCGTCGACTGGCTCGGCTTCTTCAACGGCCGTCGGTTCGTGCCGATCATCACCTCCCTCGTCGGCACCGCACTGGGCATCCTGGTGGTCCTCGGCTGGCAGCCCATCGGTGACGTCATCACCAACTTCGGTGAGTGGATGACCGGCCTCGGCTCCTTCGGGTCGGCTCTCTTCGGCCTGATCAACCGCGCGCTGATCCCGATCGGCATGCACCAGTTCGTGAACTCCGTGGCCTGGTTCCAGCTCGGTGACTTCACCAACTCCGCCGGCACCGTCGTCCACGGCGACCTCCCGCGCTTCTTCGCAGGTGACCCCCACGCGGGTATGTTCATGACCGGCTTCTTCCCGATCATGATGTTCGGTCTGCCCGCCGCCGCCCTGGCTATGGCGCACTCTGCCCGTCCCGAGCGCCGCAAGGCCGTGCTGGGCATGATGACGTCGCTGGCGCTCACCTCGTTCATCACGGGTGTGACCGAGCCGATCGAGTTCTCGTTCATGTTCATCGCCCCGGTGCTGTACGCGCTCCACGCCGTTCTCACCGCGCTCTCGATGGCCGTCACCTGGGCGCTGGGCATGCACATGGGCTTCGGCTTCTCGGCCGGTGCCACCGACGTCCTCATCAACTGGGGCATCTCCACCAAGCCGTGGCTGCTGTTCCCTGTCGGTCTGGTCTTCGCGGCGATCTACTACGTCGTCTTCCGCTTCGCGATCACCAAGTTCAACCTCCCGACCCCGGGCCGCGAGCCCGAGGAGGAGATCGAGGACCTCACGAAGGCGTGAGTCCCCGCTGAACGGCAGAAGGCCCCCGGAGCACTGTGGCTCCGGGGGCCTTCGTCATGTCGTGGGACCTGCCCGGCAGTTCGTCACGCCGTGGGCTGCGCGGCCGCGGGGCGTGGAACCCCGTAAAGCACTCGGGAGGTCTCGGGACCTAGATGTCGTACGCCATCCTCGGCGCCGCCAGTTCCAGCGGTCCGTCGTACGCCGCTCGGGCGTCGGCCAGGTTGATCGCGGGGTCCGTCCACGGCGGCACATGGGTCAGCACCAGGCGGCGCACGCCCGCGCGGGTCGCGATCTCGCCTGCCTCGCGGCCGTTGAGGTGCACGTCGGGGATGTCCTCCCGGCCGTGGGTGAAGGCGGCCTCGCACAGGAACAGGTCGGTGTCCCGGGCGAGTTCCGTCAAGGCGTCGCTGACTCCCGTGTCGCCCGAGTACGTCAGCGAGCGGCCGCCGTACTCGATACGGATGGCGTACGCCTCCACCGGGTGGGCCACCCGCTCGGTGTGCACGGTGAACGGGCCGATCTCGAACGTGGACGGCTTGACCGTGTGGAAGTCGAAGACCTCGCTCATCGACGAGGCGGTGGGGGTGTCGCCGTAGGCCGTGGTGAGGCGGTGCTCGGTGCCCTCGGGCCCGTAGACCGGGATCGGGGCGCACGGGCCGCCGTCGTGGCGGTAGTAGCGCGCGACGAAATAGGCGCACATGTCGATGCAGTGGTCGGCGTGCAGATGACTCAGGAAGATCGCGTCGAGGTCGTAGAGACCGCAGTGGCGCTGCAACTCTCCGAGGGCACCGTTGCCCATGTCGAGAAGCAACCGGAAGCCGTCGGCCTCGACGAGGTAGCTCGAGCAGGCCGATTCCGCGGACGGGAACGACCCCGAGCAGCCGACGACGGTGAGCTTCATAAAGCAGAAACCTCCGCTGGCGGGAATACTGGGAAAAGGGGTGACGGGGGTCGTGCGGTCCGTCGAGCGTAAGGCGCAAAACCGTCGGTCGCTCCTCCGCCAGGGGCCGTTGTGGGCGAACTCACCCGTGGTGTCACCGGATCGGCTGGAAGCGGAGCCCGGGGGCGTAGGGGCAAGGCGCGCGGCGGGGATTGCGCGCCGGTAACGTCGTCGTATGGACACGTCATGGTGGCTGGCGCTGGCGGCGGTGGTACTGCTCGCGCTGGTCGCCGTGCTGGTCGACGGCTGGGGGCGCAGCGGCAGACCGGCCCGGCGCCGCAGCCGTCCACCGGGGCGGCCGGGACAGCCGGGGCGCGTGGGCGGTGCGGGGCGGCCGCGGCCGGCGGAGATCTGGTGGGCGAGCGTGCCGTACGAGGACCGGCCCGGAGGCAAGGACCGGCCGTGTCTGGTGCTGTCGGTGCGCGGGCGGCGGGCGACGGTCGCGAAAATCACCAGCAGGTACCACGACGAGCGGGCCGGGGTGATCCCGCTGCCGCCGGGTGCGGTCGGGGACGCGCAGGGGCGGACGAGTTTCCTGGAGACGGACGAGTTGCGGCAGGTGCCGCTGATGGACTTCCGGCGTCGGGTGGGCGTGGTGGACCCGGCCCTGTGGGACCAGGTGCGGCACCTGGCCGGCTGAGGAGCGCTCGGCCTCGCGGGCTCAGCGCACTGTCACGGTGACGGTCCATTCCTCGACGCTCTTGCAGGACATCCGGCCGGGGCCGGTGTGCTGGGCGCACACCGGGCGGGAGGAGCCGAGTTCCGCGTCTCCGGTGGCCACCGCGTCGTAGGCGGCGACGGCGTCGCCCGGCAGGACGGCGATGCCCGGGTTCGCGGCCTTCAGCGCGCCGCCGCTCGCCGTGACCGGGGTCCAGGGCCGTTCCCTGGTTCCGTCCAGGGTGAGGCGGATCTGGCCGCCCGCCGTCAGACAGACGGCGCGGCCGTTGTCGGCGGCGGTGAGTTCCACGTGGGATGTGCAGGCCGGTGACCCGGACGGGGTCGCGGGCGCCGACGCGCCCGGCGGCGTACTCGACGGCGCACTCGGAAATGCGTCCGAGGGCTTACCCGCGGACGTGTCCGCGGACGGGGACACCGTCGAGGCGCCGCCCGTGCCCCCGTGCTGCGCGCCGCAGCCCGCGAGGAGGAGCGTCGCCGTGGCGACCGTGGTGACCGTCGTGCGGTGGAGCGTCGTACGGCGCATGGGGTGACCGCCTTTCCGCCGGGACCGGTGCCTGGTGCAGATGTGACGTTCCACCCGCACATCCGGATCCCGGAAGGGCCCCGGCCGTGTCGCACGGCCGGGGCCCCCGCTCAGCGGTACGGGAGGGTCAGCTGGTCGTGACGGCGGTGTCGTCCACGACGAAGCTGGTCTGGAGGGAGGAGTCCTCCGCGCCGCTGAACTTGATCGTGACCGTCGAGCCCGCGAAGGAGGACAGGTCGAAGGTCTTCTGGGTGTATCCCGTGGCCTTGTTGAGGTTCGAGTACGTCGCCAGGGTGGTCGATCCGGCGGTGACCGTCAGCTTGTCGTACGCCGAGCTGGTGCTGGTCTCCGCGGTGTCGATGTGCAGATAGAAGGTGAAGCTCGCCTTGCAGCCGGAGGGGATGGTCACCGACTGGGACAGGGTGTCGGTGTGGGTGGAGCCGTAGCCGTCCAGCCAGGCCTTGTAGGAGCCGGCGTGGGCCGCCTCGCCGGAGTCGGTGGTGATGACTCCGCTGCTCGCGGTCCAGGTGGTGTTGCCGGACTCGAAGCCCGGGTTGCCGAGCAGCTGGGCGGAGGTGCAGGTGCCGCCGCCCGAGGTGCTGACGGTCCAGGTGAAGGAGGCCGATCCGGAGGCTCCGGTGGAGTCCTTCGCGGTGACGGTGGTGCTGTAGGTGCCCGCGGTGGACGCCGTGCCGGAGATCAGGCCGGTCGAGCTGCTGATGGACAGGCCGGTCGGCAGGCCGGTCGCGCTGTAGGTGAGGGTCGCGCCGGCGCTGTCGCTCGCGGATATCTGGAGGCTGACCGAGCTGCCGGTGGCGGTCGACTGGCTGCCCGGGTTGGTGACGGTCACCGTGTTGCCGGTGCTGGTGCCGGAGGCGAAGGCGGTGGTGCCGTTGGGGGTGCCCCAGCCGGTCGGGCCGTCGTAGCCGGTGCCCGCGGTGCAGAAGTACGAGGTGGAGCAGCTGCCGTTGCTGCCGCTGGTGACGTCGTACAGGTTGGAGGTGTGGGAGTAGGGGTACTTCGCCGGGTAGTCGCTGGAGCCCGGGGTGCCCGCGAGGGCGTAGACGCCGGCGATGATCGGCGCGGAGGCGCTGGTGCCGCCGTAGACCGCCCAGCCGGAGCCGCCGTAGGTGTCGTAGACCGCCACGCCGGTGGCCGGGTCGGCGACCGCGGAGACGTCGGACTCCATGCGCTTGGTGCAGCCGGTGTCGGTCTGCCAGCTCGGCTTGGGGTCGTAGGCGGAGCAGCCGGAGCCGGTGCCCTCGCTGCTGGAGGTCTTCCACACGGACTCGGTCCAGCCGCGGCTGTTGGAGGACGTGGACAGCGCGGTGCCGCCGACGGCGGTCACGTACTGGGAGGTCGCCGGGTACTCGGCGCCGTAGTCCTCGTCGCCCGAGGAGACGGTGATGGCGACGCCCGGGTGCTTGAAGTAGGAGGTGTCCTCGCTGGTCTGGGAGGAGGACTCGCTGCCGCCCCAGCTGTTGGAGACGAACTTGGCGCCGAGCGCGACGGCTTCGTTCTCGGCGGTGCCGAGGTCGGAGTCGTTCGCGGAGGTGGCCTCGACCAGGATGATGTTGCAGTTCGGGCAGACCGCGCTGACCATGTCGATGTCGAGGGCCTCTTCACCGGCCCAGCCGCTGTCGTTGGTCGGCAGCGAGGTGGTGGAGCCGGTCTGGCTGACCTGCTTGAAGCAGCCGTTGGCCTTGGTGCAGGCCGAGAGGCCGTACGTCGAGCGGTAAGTGGCCAGGTCCGACTCGGCGTTGGGGTCGTTGTAGGCGTCGACGACGGCGACGGTCAGCCCGGAGCCGCCGGTCGAGGGCAGGTTGTAGGCGCTGTGCAGGTTGGCCGGGCTCAGGCCGGAGGGCGCGGCGGCGGCGAGGGCGGCGGACAGCTGCTGCTTGATGTCGGTGCGCCGCTGGGCGAAGCAGGACGCGTGGCCGGGCTCGGCGGTGGCGCAGAGGTGCTCGGTCGGCACCTTCTGGCCGGCCTTGCCGGTCGCGTGGACGGCCTGCCGCTCGGGGGCGGTGAGGGCCTTGGCGTTCTGGGTGGTGTGGGAGGTGGCGGGGACCGCGGTGGCGGTCTGGGCTCCGGCCGCGGGGGCCGCCATGAGGCCGGCGACGGTGAGGGCGAGGGCCGGGACTGCTGCGGTCAGGAGTCTTCGCAGGCTCGGTCGCCGCTTGCTCGGGCGTGACTCACGCATGGGGTACTGCCTCCATCGGGAGTGGGGATCTCGACTTGGGTGGCAGGCTTGTGACGCGCGTAGCGGCGGCTCAAAGCGCGGTCATGAGCATGACACTTACAGCATCGACTCACGTCATCGACATGACGCTTGGAACACTTGGAACGCTTCGAACGCTTGGAACACCTTCGGCGCCCCGCCCTACCCGGATGAGCTAGGCATGACAAGGCGCGGGCAGACCGTAGCCCGCCCGGGGAGGGGCCGGGCAGGCCCGGAGGGAGATCTTTGCCGCCTCATAACGCGCCTTAGCCCCCTCATGAGAGGGGGTTGGCGCATCGATGAGAAGGACTATGCCCAGAGCTGGCCGTGGAGGGTCTCGATGGCCTGCTCGGTGGTGGCCGCGGTGTAGACGCCGGTGGAGAGGTACTTCCAGCCGCCGTCGGCCACCACGAAGACGATGTCGGCGCTCTCGCCCGCCTTGACCGCCTTGGTGCCGACGCCGATCGCGGCGTGCAGGGCGGCACCGGTGGAGACGCCCGCGAAGATGCCCTCCTGCTGGAGGAGCTCACGGGTGCGGGTGACGGCGTCCGCAGAGCCGACGGAAAAGCGGGTGGTCAGGACGGAGGCGTCGTAGAGCTCGGGGACGAAGCCCTCGTCGAGGTTGCGCAGGCCGTAGACCAGGTCGTCGTAGCGCGGTTCGGCGGCGACGATCTTGACGTCCGGCTTGTGCTCGCGCAGGAACCGGCCCACGCCCATCAGGGTGCCCGTGGTGCCGAGGCCGGCCACGAAGTGGGTGACGGAGGGCAGGTCGGCGAGGATCTCGGGGCCGGTGGTGGCGTAGTGGGCGCCCGCGTTGTCGGGGTTGCCGTACTGGTAGAGCATCACCCAGTCGGGGTGTTCGGCGGCCAGTTCCTTGGCGACACGCACGGCGGTGTTGGAGCCGCCCGCGGCCGGGGAGGGGATGATCTCGGCGCCCCACATGCCGAGCAGGTCCCGGCGCTCCTGGGAGGTGTTCTCGGGCATGACGCAGACCATGCGGTAGCCCTTGAGCTTGGCCGCCATGGCCAGGGAGATGCCGGTGTTGCCCGAGGTGGGTTCGAGGATCGTGCAGCCGGGAGTGAGCCGGCCGTCCTTCTCGGCCTGCTCGATCATGTGCAGGGCGGGACGGTCCTTGACCGAGCCGGTGGGGTTGCGGTCCTCCAGCTTGGCCCAGATACGGACGTCGGCGGACGGCGACAGCCGCGGCAGGCGCACCAGAGGGGTGTTGCCCACCGCGGCCAGCGGGGAGTCGTAGCGCATGGGTGCCCGAAGACCGATCAGGCCATGCCGCCGGCGACGGCCGGCAGGATCGTGACGTTGTCGCCGTCGGTCAGCTTGGTGTTGATGCCGTCGAGGAAGCGGACGTCCTCGTCGTTGAGGTAGACGTTGACGAAGCGGCGCAGCTCGCCGTTGTCCACGATGCGGGCCTGGATGCCCGCGTGGCGGGTGTCGAGGTCGGCGAACAGCTCGGCGAGGGTCTCCCCGTTGGCGTCGACCGCCTTCGCGCCGTCGGTGTAGGTGCGGAGGATGGTGGGGATGCGGACCTCGATGGCCATGGCTGAGGGCTCCTGTCGGGAGTGGCGGGTTCGGTGGGCGCGCGGCGGTGCCGGGCGTGGTGGCGCGGATCGGGCGCCGCGGCTCACGGGCCGTACGGCGGCAGGGGTCGGCGTCAGCAGGGGTCGGCGTCAACAGATGGCGCTGGCGAGCCTGCACAGGTCGACGTGCAGCCGCGCCACGAGCAGTGCGCCCGGCGTCTTCTCGCTCACGTCGTACAGAACCATGGGCTCATCGTATCGATTCCCGGTCCGGATTCCGGAGTGTCATCCCACATGACGGACTTTTTTCGACCGAGGGGCGAGATCAGTAGGCCTCCACGACCTTGACCTCCTCCTCCGTCACCTCTCCTTCGACGATCCGGAAGGAGCGGAACTGGAACTCTCCGGCGCCGTCGGTGTCCGCGGTGGAGACGAGGACGTAGTGGGCGCCGGGCTCGTTGGCGTAGGAGAGGTCGGTGCGGGAGGGGTAGGCCTCGGTCGCGGTGTGGGAGTGGTAGATGATCACCGGCTCCTCGTCGCGGTCGTCCATCTCGCGGTAGAGCTTGAGCAGGTCCTGGGAGTCGAACTCGTAGAACGTGGGCGAGCGGGCGGCGTTCAGCATGGGGATGAAGCGCTCGGGGCGGCCTTCGCCCACCGGGCCCGCGACGACGCCGCAGGCCTCGTCGGGGTGGTCCTGGCGCGCGTGGGCGACGATCCGGTCGTACAGGTACTGGGTGATGGTCAGCATGCCGGTCAGGATAGACAGACGGACCCTGCCGTACCGAAGAGTGGTACGGCAGAGCCCGTATGCCGGACGCCCTGAGCGGCTGCCACGAGGGGCGCCACGAGTGCTCCCCGCGGCCGGACGTCCTGGGAGGGTGGTCAGCCCACGTTCTCGAACTCCGGGGCGCGGCGCTCGGCGACCTGGGGGTTGCGGGCCTTGACGACGTACCAGCCGACGGCGAGGGCGGCGGCCCAGCCGGCCATCACGTAGAGGCAGACGCGGGAGTCGGCGTCGAAGGCGATGAGGCCGGTGACGAAGAGCAGGAACGCGATGGCGACGTAGCTGAACTTGGCGCCGCCGGGTGCCGGGAAGGAGGAGGCGGGCAGCCGGCCGGCGTCGACGGCGCGGCGGTAGAGGACATGGCTGATCAGGATCATCAGCCAGGTCCAGATGCCGGCCGCGGTGGCGACGGAGGTGACGTAGCCGAAGGCCTTCTCCGGGACGACGTAGTTGAGGACGACGCCGATGCCCATGAAGAGCATGGAGACGGTGATGCCGATCGCCGGGGTCTTGGTGGCGGAGAGCCGGTTGAAGACCTTGGGGGCCTCGCCGTTGTCCGCGAGGGTGCGCAGCATCCGGCCGGTGGAGTACATGCCGGAGTTGCAGGAGGACAGGGCGGCGGTCAGGACGACGAAGTTGACGATGCCCGCGCCCGCCGGGATGCCGATCTTCGCGAACGCCTCGACGAAGGGGCTGACGCCGGGAGCGAACTCGGTCCACTTCACCACGCAGAGGATGACGGTGAGGGCGCCGACGTAGAAGAGGGCGATGCGCCAGGGCAGGGTGTTGATCGCCTTCGGGAGGGTCTTCTCGGGGTTCTCGGACTCGCCCGCGGTGACGCCGACGAGTTCGACGGCGAGGTAGGCGAACATGACGCCCTGGAGGGTCATGAGGGAGGAGCCGATGCCCTTGGGGAAGAAGCCGTCGAACTGCCAGAGGTTGGCGACCGAGGCGGTGTCACCGGCGGAGCTGAAGCCGAAGGTGAGGACGCCGAGGCCGATCACGATCATGCCGATCAGGGCGGTGACCTTGACCATCGAGAACCAGAACTCGATCTCGCCGAAGAGCTTGACGGAGATCAGGTTGGCCACGAACAGGACGACCAGGAAGACCAGTGCCGTCACCCATTGGTGGATGGACGGGAACCAGTAGTTGACGTAGATCGCGGCGGCGGTGAGCTCCGCCATGCCGGTGACGACCCACATCAGCCAGTAGGTCCAGCCGGTGAAGTAGCCGAAGAACGGGCCGAGGAACTCTCGGGAGTACTCCGCGAAGGAGCCGGAGACGGGGCGGTAGAGCAGCAGCTCGCCCAGTGCCCGCATGATGAAGAAGATGATCACGCCGGCGAGGGCGTACATGAGGATGAGACTGGGGCCCGCCTTGGCGATGTTCGCCCCGGCGCCGAGGAAGAGCCCGACACCGACGGCTCCGCCGATCGCGATCATCTGGACCTGGCGGCTGCCGAGCCCGCGCTCGTACCCCTCTTCGGGGGTGCTGTCCTTGTCGACCTGTACCGAGGTCATGTGTGGTGCGCCTTTCTCCATGCCGACCCAGGCCTTTTGTCGGCCTCGGATCGGGTTGCGATCCCCCCGGATGTATGGAGCGAGCGGGCTCGGGGCTCTCCGAGTCCGCTCCGTGCCTGGCCGACGGTCGTCGGCTCGGTGGCGCACCCGGCGGGGGCATGGGTGGTCCTCGCCGGGCGGTCGTGAAGATTTATCACGCCCCTACTCTTGATCGTCGGGGCGATTTGTGGCGCAACGCACAGGTAGAAGCGGCCAAAGGGTGCACAAAGTGGACACAGTCGGCCGCTGGGGTAATGCGATCGTTATCCGGATTTGAGCGTCCGCTGAGCGAACGCCCGGCCGGGCGGATCAGGGCAGGAGGGTGGACACGAGCGTCTCCTGGAGCCCGCCCAGCCAGAGATAGGCCATCACCATCGGCTTGCGCGGGTCCTCGTCCGGGAGGCGGTAGAGGAGGTCGGTGTCGTCCTCGTCGGTGATCTCCAGCCGGGCGCCGATCGCCAGCCGCAGGTCGTTCAGGGCGCTCAGCCACTGCCGGGACTCGCCGGGCGACAGCTTGAGCACCGCGCCGCTGTCACCGGCGGCGGAGGTGAGCGCGTCCAGGGTCCGGATCACCGCGAGCGCGTTCTCGCGCTTGCCGGCCCGCAGGTCGTTCTCGGTGTACCGGCGGAACTCGGCGGAGTGCGCCCGCTGCTCCTCCGCCTCCTCGGGTCCCGGGGCGGCCTCCGGGTCGCCGTAGGCGTCGGGGAAGAGCCGTCTGAGGACCGGGTCGGCGGGCGGCTCGCTGGGGCCCTCGGCGAACAGCTCGGCGAGCGGGTCGGCCGAGGCGTCCTCGGCGGGGCCGGGGCCGATGAGTTCCAGGAGCTGGACGGTCAGCGAGCGGATGATGGAGATCTCGACGTCGTCGAGGGCGACGGCCGCGCCGCCGCCGGGGAGCGGTTCGAAGTGTCCTGGCATGGAGGCGATTCGCTACTTCCGGTCCTGCTGGAGGGTGGCCCACAGACCGTAGCCGTGCATGGCCTGCACGTCGCGTTCCATCTCCTCGCGACTGCCGCTGGAGACGACCGCCCGGCCCTTGTGGTGGACGTCGAGCATGAGCTTGGTGGCCTTGTCCTTGGTGTAGCCGAAGTACGACTGGAAGACGTACGTCACATAGCTCATCAGGTTGACCGGGTCGTTGTGGACGATCGTGACCCAGGGGACGTCGGGCTCGGGTACGGCGAAGACCTCCTCCGCCGACTCGGTGCGTTCGATCTCCAGGGGTGCGGGTGACGTCACAGAGCCCATGCTGCCACCCGAGGGGGGTGGTCGCACAAACAGCCCGCCCGGGGCACCCCGAAACTGAAATCGTCAAACTGACGAAATGGGGGTACGATCCGGGCCATGGACGTAGCGGACCTTGGGCTGCCGGTGGACGTTCCCTCTACCGCGCTCTTCACCGACCAGTACGAACTGACCATGCTCCAGGCCGCGCTCAAGGCGGGCACCGCCGAGCGGCGCAGCGTGTTCGAGGTGTTCACGCGCCGGCTGCCGGAAGGGCGGCGCTACGGCGTCGTCGCGGGCACCGGGCGCGTGCTGGACGCGATCGAGAACTTCCGCTTCGACGCGGACGTCATCGCCTTCCTGCGCGAACGCGCCGTCGTGGACGAGGCGACCCTGGCCTGGCTCGCCGCCTACCGGTTCTCCGGTGACGTGTGGGGCTATCCCGAGGGCGAGGTGTACTTCCCGGGCTCGCCGATCATGCGGGTCGAGGGCACCTTCGCGGAATGCGTGCTGCTGGAGACGGTGATCCTGTCCGTCCTCAACCACGACTCGGCGATCGCGGCCGCCGCCTCCCGGATGTCCTCCGCCGCCCGGGGGCGGCCGCTGATCGAGATGGGCGCCCGGCGCACCCACGAGCTGGCCGCGGTCGCCTCGGCGCGCGCCGCGTACGTGGGCGGTTTCAGCTCCACCTCCGACCTGGCGGCCGGTTTCCGCTACAACATCCCGACCGTCGGCACCTCCGCCCACGCCTTCACCCTGCTGCACGACCGGGAGCGGGACGCCTTCCAGGCACAGGTCGCCTCACTGGGCCGGGGCACGACGCTGCTGGTGGACACCTACGACGTCGCCGAGGCGGTCCGTACGGCGGTCGAGATCGCCGGGCCCGAGCTGGGCGCGGTACGCATCGACTCCGGCGACCTGCTGTTGATGGCGCACCGGGTGCGCCATCAGCTCGACGAGCTGGGCGCCGCCGACACGAAGATCATCGTGACCTCCGACCTGGACGAGTACGCGATCGCCTCGCTGGCGGCGTCGCCGGTGGACGCGTACGGCGTCGGTACGCAGCTGGTGACCGGGTCCGGGCACCCGACCTGCTCGATGGTGTACAAGCTGGTCGCCCGCGCCGGTTCCACCGACCCGAAGGCGCCTCTGCTGCCGGTGGCGAAGAAGTCCGGCGGCGGCAAGACCTCCATCGGCGGCCGCAAGTGGGCCGCGCGGCGGCTGGACGCGTACGGGGTCGCCGAGGCCGAGGTCGTCGGCACCGGAGCGGTGCCGCCCGAGCTGCTCGACCGGCGGCTGCTGGTCGATCTGGTCAAGGGCGGCGAGGTCGTCGCCCGCGAGCCCCTGGACGCCGCACGCGACCGGCACCGGGCGGCCCTGGCCGGTCTGCCGCTGTCGGCCGCCCAGCTGTCCCGGGGAGAACCCGTCCTTCCTACGGAGTACGTCCACGGACGGTCGGGTAGCTAGAGCGAGTGCCCGCACGCACGCCCCCGGCCGCCCCCTCCCGTACGGCCCGCGAAGTCTCTAGGCTCGGAACTTCCCGGCCGGGTTCCTGTCCCGCACCGTCCCCCGACCGCTCCCCCGATCCCTCGCCCGTCCTCCACCACCGTCCCCTCCCCCACCGCGATCCCACTGCCGAAGGACATCCGCCATGCGCCGCGCCCTGATCGTCGTAGATGTGCAGAACGACTTCTGCGAGGGAGGCAGCCTCGCGGTGGCCGGGGGTGCCGACGTCGCCGCCGCGATCACCGAGCTGATCGGACAGGCTCCCGCCGGCTACCGGCACGTGGTGGCCACCCGTGACCACCACATCGCGCCCGGCGGCCATTTCGCCGACAACCCGGACTTCGTCCGCTCCTGGCCCGCGCACTGCGTCGCCGGTACGGAGGGGGTGGGCTTCCACCCGAACTTCGCGCCCGTGGTCGCCTCCGGGGCGATCGACGCCGTGTTCGACAAGGGGGCGTACGCGGCGGCGTACAGCGGCTTCGAGGGCGCCGACGAGAACGGGGTGCCGCTGGGCGACTGGCTCAGGGCGCGCGAGATCGACGAGGTGGACGTGGTGGGCATCGCCACCGACCACTGCGTACGGGCCACCGCCCTGGACGCCGTACGGCAGGGCTTCCGCACCCATGTGCTCCTCGACCTGACCGCCGGGGTGGCCGAGGAGAGCACCGGCCGGGCGCTGGAGGAGCTGCGCGCGGCGGGGGTGGAGCTGACCGGCAAGCCGGTCGTCTGAGTCGGCGGGCCCGTCAGACGGGAGCCGTCGGCTGTCTGAGCAGGGCACGGATGGGGTGCCACAGCTCCGGCGGGGTGACCTCGCCGCAGGGCGTCTTGCGCCATATCAGGCCGTCGGGATGGTGCAGGACGGCGGTGATCTCGTCCGGTGTCGGCGGGGCCGCGTTGCCCCGCAGGTAGACGGCGCGCATTCCGAGGTTGCGCAGCCTGGTCAGGGCCCGGGCACGGTTGCGGGCGTGCACGAGCACCCGGACACCGGGCGAGCCGTCGGCGTCGGGGCTGGGCAGGTTCAGCGCCACCACCACCATGCCGTCCGGCAACTTGCAGAAACCTCCCACAGCCATGCGGTCACACCCCCGTGTGCATCGGTGTCAATAAGAAATCCACAGCACGCACCTAAACACGATCGGCGGCAACCCGCCAAGGGGTTGCCGCCGATACGCCTGTGACCTGCTAAAACGCGATCTACTTGTGGGACGGGGTGACCACGAGCTTGATCGTCGAGCCGCTCAGCGGCTGCTGGACGATCGTGATCCGGGTGTTGGTGTCAGTGATCTTGACACCGGCGTACGGGTTCGACGCGTCGTAGTACGTCGAGCGGCCGTCGTCGAAGACCGGGACCCCGGCCTGCGACTTGATCTTGGTGGCGACGTCGGCCTTGTGCAGCGTGACGGCGTCGGTCGGGTACCAGCCGAACGGGGAGTCGTAGGCCTGGATGCGGTTGCGCATCAGCGTGCCGTCCGCCCACTTCAGCGGCTTCGGGTGCGAGTCGATCGGCAGGATCAGGCCCGTGCCCGGGTGCGCGCTGGTGTTGTCGTCGACCTGGGAGGTGTCCCACTTCCAGATCAGCAGACCGGTCTGGTAGCCGTAGTGCTCCACCCAGTCCGGACGGGTCGTCGAGAAGCCGAAGTTGTACGGACCGGTCTTCAACTGCTGGTCGTACGACACGTACTGGCGGTTCTCGGCGATGTAGTACTGGTCGTAGTCGTCCGTGACGGACGCGCCGACGCGGGTGAAGCCGGCCGCCGTCCAGGCCGCGTCCGCGGACTCGGCGTTGTCGGAGAACACCGTGGCGCCGTCGGCGGTCAGGGTGATCTCGTCGGCCGTGAAGCCCTTCAGCGCCGCACCGCCGTCGGTCTGGTAGCGGAAGCGCAGGTCGACCTTCTTGCCCGCGTAGGCGTCGAGCGGGAACGTCAGCTTCTGGTACGCGGCCACCGAGCCGGTGAGGGCGGGCTTGCCGCTGCCGTCACGCGGGATGGCGGTGCCGTCGGCCAGGGTGCCGTCGACGGGCGTCCAGTTGGCGCCGCCGTCGGTGGAGACCTCGGTGTAGAGGTAGTCGTAGTCCTGCTCGATGTCCCACCAGCCGTCGAGGGTCAGGCTCGCGGACGCCTTGCCGGTCAGATCGACCGAGCGGGTCAGGGTGTTGTGCAGGTCGTTGCCGCTGCCGCTCCACCACTGCGTGGCGCCCTGGGCCGGGGTGACGACGTCCGTGGTGACCGTCTTCCTCGGCAGCTGGACCACGAGGGCCTGCGGGTTCTTGGTGTTGTACTCCGCGACGCCCAGCGTGTGCGCGGACAGCTTGCCGGCCTTCGCCACGTCGTAGTCGAGCCAGCCGAGCTGGAGCTTGTCCCAGGCGTTCATGTCGCCGGGCAGGTCGCCGATGGCGTTCTTGCCGGTGCCGAGCCAGGAACCGGACGACATCAGCGTCCAGAAGCCGGTGGAGTTCTCGCCGCCCGCGGTGTCGTACTCGTCGGGCAGGCCGAGGTCGTGGCCGTACTCGTGGGCGTAGACGCCCAGGCCGCCGTTCTCCGGCTGGATGGTGTAGTCGCCGACCCAGATGCCGGTGTCACCGATCTGCGTGCCGCCGAGCTTGTTGGTGTCCGGGCCGGTGGAACCGGCGTCGGTGCCGAAGGCGTACCAGCGGTGCGCCCAGATCGCGTCCTCGCCCTGGGCGCCGCCGCCCGCGGACTCGTCCTCACCGGCGTGCACGATCTGGAAGTGGTCGATGTAGCCGTCGGGCTCGTTGAAGTTGCCGTCGCCGTCGTAGTCGTAACGGTCCCACTGGTCGTACTGGGCCAGCTCGGTCCGGATCTGGGCGGCGGTGTCGCCGGCGGCCTCGCGCTGGGCGACCCAGGCGTTGACGCCGTCCTGCACCGCGTACCAGGCGCCGGTGGGGGCGTCGTTGGAGCCGTAACGGGCCTCGTTGTAGGGGACCTTGACCCAGTCGGTGACCTCGCCGTCGACCGAGTAGCGGCCCGAGGACTGCTTCTCGTAGTACTTCTTCAGCGACTCGGTGTTCTTGCCGGTGCCGAAGTACAGGTCCTGGAAGTGCGCCTGGTTGTAGTCCGCCTGCCAGGCGGTGCTGTTGTCCTTGGCGCGGTCCGGCGCGGCGATCTGGTTGTGGAGCGGGCCCGCGGTGCCGCCGTAGCGGCTGTCGACCTGGTCGCCGAACTCCACCAGGATGGTGAAGATCTTGTCGGTCTTCTCGCGGCCGAGCTCGACGTACTTGCTGCCGCCCTGCTTGCCCTTCAGCTGGACGACCTGCGAGCCGTTGCGGTCCTTGACCGTGGCCCGGCCGGATATGACCTGCTGGAGAGCCTCCTTGCGCTGCGCGTCCTGAGTCTTGCTCAGGGGGCCGTCGAAGTCGTGCTCCTTGCTCTTGACCGGCTGCGGATCGTGCCGGTCCACCGCGGGGCTTCCCGCGGACGTGCTCTCCGCGGCCTGCGCCACCGCGAAGGTCGAGAACGTCACCGAGGCCGCCGCTAGGGCGACGACCGTGGCGGCCGCTCTGAAGGTCCTGGGTCTGCTGCTCACTTGATGTCCTCCCCTGACGCAACCGACCGCGCGGAAGGGGGGCCTGTTCAGGACAGGAAAGGTCCGCGCACGGTTAAACGCGTGTAGTCAAGTGACGTCATTTGACTACTGGTTTACGAGAAAAGACAGACCTTGACTTGAGCAGGACAACTGCACTATGCGAAGCAGGAGTTCGTATTACGGACATGGCGCCGTAACACAACAGGCGCGCGCGTCGGCCCACTTGGCGGACTCCATGACTCCGTGCGCCCCCCGTGCACCAGCGCTGTCGGTTAGGTCACGCTTACCGTTCGTTCCGCTCGGGCATGCAGCCGATTAGAGTCGACTGGCGGAAGGCCAGGAAGTCGGCGGAATGCCAGGCCGCTACCCCTCTGACCCACTTTCTCATCCGAGGACACGATTGCCATGCCTCGTCCGACTGCCGCACAGCTCGCCTACGGTTCCTCCACCGTGATCTTCTCGACGCTCGCCATGCTGCTGCTGTCACAGACGAGTTCGGGCCTGGGGATCGCGGTCATCGCCCTCGCGGCACTCGCGCTGGGGCTCCTGGTCTCGATGACGGTCCCGCTGCCGAAGTCGCGCGCCGCGGCCTCGGCCGCGACGCACGCGGACGCCGCGGCCCCGGTCTCGCCCGAACTCGTCGAGACCGCCCACGGCGTTCAGACCGTCGCGGCCGTCGAGGCGGTCGAGGAGCGGGTGCCGACGGCCGGCTGACACAGGAGTCGCCCCAGGACGCCGTGTCGAACAGGGCGAGGCTGCCGCCGGCCGCGACATTGCCGTCGTCG
>NZ_JBEOWS010000005.1:0-80346 GCF_040296125.1 Streptomyces sp. NPDC002265
CAAGCGGGGGCCGAGCCCGGCGCCGGGCTCGGTGTCGGGGTCCGTCTCCAGGGCGGCCGGGACGTCGTCGTACGGGCCGCCCGGTGCGTCGGTGTCGGCCGTGCCCGGCAGATCGCCGATCACGAGACCGAGCATCCAGGCCTTGGTTCCGTAGCCGAGGACCTGCTCGTACAGGCTGTGGTGGTCCGTCAGCCCGCGCGGGGTGTCCAGCAGGAGGAACCGGTAGTGTCCGTCGCCCGGTTCGGGCAGCCCCTCGTGCCTGAGCTGCTTCTGGACGGCTCTGCGCAGTGCGCCGGGGGGCGTCAGCCGGTGCGCTCCGGACCGCAGGTCCAGCACGATCACCGCATGTGCCCCGTCCCTGACCTCGCTCACTCGGGGTCACGCTCCCAGGGGTCGCGGGCCGTACGGTTCTCGGCCGTACGGTCGGGTGTGTGGTCCGGCCCGGCCTCGCTGCCGGGGTCGCTCCACCGAGGTCGGCTCCACGTGGACTCGCTCCATGTGGTGTCCCGCCAGACGGAGTCGCTCGGCGTCGGGTCGGCGGCGAAGGCCGGACTTCCCGTGGCGGACGGCTCCGTGGCCCCATCACCGCCGGCGGGGTTCCGGTGAAGGCCTCCCGCCGAATCCGAACCCACGTCAGGAGATGGGGACTTGTCGAGGTCGGCGTCCAGCCACGGGAACGCCTCGGCCGCCGGGTCGTCCACCGCGTCGTCGCCGTCCGCGTCCCGGGGCTCCGCCCAGGCGGAGGACGCGCCGACCGTCGCGCCGAAGGACGCGCCGTCGGCCGGCCGGGGCTCGGCGGGCGCTCGCCGGGGGCCCGGGTCCGGCTCGCCCGTCAGCCCTTCGGGCCAGCGGGGTTGCTCGGGCCAGTCGAGGAAGTCGTACCCGCTCGTGCCGGACGGCTCGTGCTGCGCGGCCGGCGGCTCCGCAGCGCGCGACTCCGCGGCAGAGGGCTCCGCGGCGCGGGACTCCGAAGCACGAGACCCGGCAGCGCGAGACTCCGATGCGGGGGGCTCCGCAACGCGAGGCCCGGCAGGGGGAGGCTCGGCGGCGGACCAGGGCCCGGCAGGGGGAGGCTCGGCGGTGCGCGGCTCCGCGGCGCGAGGTCCGGCGGTGGACCGGGGCGCGGCGCGGTCCTTGCGGGCCGCGGCGGAGTACGGCTCGTCGGCTCCGTCGGAGCGCGCCCTGGGGATCCGTGTGGTCCCCCAGTCGTCCTTCGTGTCCGTGCGCCGCGTCGCCCGCGGCGGCCCGGACGGCCCCGGATCCTCCGCGGTGAACCGCTCGTCGGCCATCGTGGCCGCAAGCGACCGCAGGTTCGGCTGGAGTGCCCGCTTCTCGGTGAACGTCACCTCCAGGGCGCCGGGCAGGGTCTCGGCCCAGAACTGGCGCAGCGGGCCGATCCATTCGGCGGACCAGTGCCCGGACTGCTGCTCCAGCTTCTCCAGCAGCTGGAGCTGACGCGGCGCGATCTCGTTCACGAACCGTGCGAACAGCGGGTCGGGGGTGCTGCCGGAGAGCGACAGGCCCTTGGGCTGCACCCGCATCAGGACACCGCAGTAGTCCTCCACGATGCGGCCCTCGTCCAGCAGCGCCCAGCGTTCGTAGGAGCGCAGCAGTCCGGCCCAGCCGGAGATGTCGCCCTGGTAGTCGTCGAGCCGCAGGGTCATGCCGGGGACGTCGGGGCCGTCCTCCTCGTACAGCCGGACCCGGACCCGGGAGGGGGAGTCGGTGTCGCCCTCGACGACGGTGAGCTGGCCGTTCCACATCGCGCACAGCAGGCGGTGCAGGATGTGCCGGCGGTCCTCCTCGGTGCTGGCCAGCCAGTCGTCGCGGTAGCCGAGCCGCTGCCGCCAGCTCAGCACGTCCTCGCTCTGTTCCACGTCACGGGCCCTGGCCCAGCGGCGCAGCACGTTGCGGGCCTCGGGGACCTCGGTCAGGCTCATCTCGCTGCGGAAGAGCACGACGGTGATCGAGTCCGTCTCGACCCCGCGGAACTCGATGGAGCGCTTGCCGTCCCTGGGCAGCAGCAGGGACTTGCGCAGGTACTCCTCGACCGCGTCCTTGTTCTGGATGCGCGGGTAGACGATGAGGACCTTCAGCGGTCCGCCGCCCTCGGGCACGAACCCGTGCGGCAGCAGACCGGCGATCTTGAACCGGAACTGCTCCAGCGCGGTCTTGCCGACCTCCTCGGTGGCGTCGCCGACCCCGGCCGCGGCGCTCAGCAGCATCGCCATGGACGGCAGCAGCGGCCGCTCGTCGGCCTGCATGCCGCTCTCCGCGAAGAGCGTCTTGACCCGCTGCTCGACCGCGGCCTTGACGGTCGCGACGGCCGCGGCGGGGTTGCGCCGGCCCGCGGTGTACGAGGACTGCCAGCAGTCGGCGTCGACGAGTTTGAGCAGCAGCGCCGACTCGTCGTCGTTGTCCCGCAGGCCGACCCGCTTGATCAGGCGTTCGCGCAGGTCGTCGTAGAAGTCGCGGAGGTTGCTCTGCGGCGGCAGCAGGTAGGAGACACCGGTGCGGTCGTCGTAGAGCTCCTGCACCTGTTCCTGGAAGGCTCTGGGCTCTTCCTCCACGTGTTTGCGGAACGCCTCCACCAGGAGGCTCAGTTCGGCGTTCAGCGCCGCGGCGGCCGGGCGCCAGCGCTGCTCCTGGCGGCGCCACCCCTCGTGCCAGACGACCCGGCTGCGCCACTGGTACCAGCGGTCCTGCGCCTCGACGGCCGCCACCACGTCGGCATCGCCCCAGTGGGCCTTGGACAGGCCGCCGATCCGGCCCTTGATCCGGGGGACCGGAGGCGGCTGCGCGTCCACGCCCGCCGGGCGTACGGGCTGCCGGCCGCGGTTGTCCAGCATGCCGAGGAAGCCGAGCACGGTCACCGGGTCCTGGTCGCCGGGCACCCCTTTGACGATCCGTTCGGCCTGGAAGAGGTCGGCGGAGCGCAGCACCCGCTCCAGTGCGGCGCGGGGCGCGAACTGCTCGGCGAGCGCGGGAGCGCGCCGGTCCACCTTGCGCCGCAGGTCGTCCAGGAGGCCCTGCATGTCGCTGATGCGGTCGCGCAGGGCCTGCTCGATGGCGATACCGCCGCGGGGCAGGGGGTCGGGGTCGGGTACGGGGAGGGCTTCGCGGGTCCACAGTTCGTCCAGACCCGAGTCGGCGAACATCTTGCGGACGGTGCCCGCGTACTCGTGGCTGGCCTTGGCGACGGGTTCGGTGAGCCGGCGTACGGACATGGCCAGCATCCGGGAGGAGACCAGCGCGGCCAGTTCGTCGAGCGGTGCGGTCATCGAGGCGACCAGGCTGGTGGACACCCCGCGGTGGCCGATCCCGGAGGCGGCGCGTACGGCGCGGTGCAGGCCGCGGTTGATGAAGCTCGCGGCGAAGGTCTGGTAGTCGTCGTCGGCGCGGGCGCGCGGGCCGCTGCCGTCGCCCAGTTCGGTGCCGACGAGCGACATCACCAGCGAGACGATGGAGCGGCGCAGGTCGTCGGGCCGGATTCCGGCGGTGCGGCTGAACAGGAAGGCGGTCGGCACCATGCCGGTGCGCAGCCGGATCGGGTGGACGCCCGGGTAGCGGATGTGGGTCGCGGCGTCCAGGTCGGTGTCGCCGAGGTCGGACTCGGCGGTCGGCACGTTCTGTTCGTCGACCAGCCGGAAGAGGTCCACCGCGGCGCGGGCGGCGTTGAGTTCGGCCTCGCGGCCGCCGCCCGAGGCGGTGGGGAAGGCGGACGGCATGACGACCAGCGGGTAGATCCGGGCGCCGGTGAAGTTCTTCGCCCGGAACGCCTCCCCGATCAGGTGGAGGTAGTCGAGGAAGATGCCGGCGCCGGTGCCGCCGGCCACGGAGAAGGCCACGAACACGTCGCAGCCGGACATCGGTCCGCCGCCGAGCTGGCTGAGTTCGCCGCCGGAGCGGCTGATGGCGTCGATGGCCTGGAGCAGCGGCCCCATGACCGGGTCGAGTCCGTTGCGCAGAGTGCCGAACAGGGCGGCGCGGCCGACCGTGGGCAGTTGGCCGGCGCCGTTGCGCAGCGGGGTGACCTTGGGTTCGCCCGTGCGCGGCGGCAGCCAGCCGCTGACCTCGTCGCGCATCACCGCGCGCAGTTCCCGGGTGACCTCGGGGGAGCTGTCGTGGTCGGGCAGCAGGTCGTGGGTGGCGCGGGCGGTGCGGCCGTAGGCGGCGCGCAGCGCGTTGTCGGCGCTGAGGTGGGGCAGCCGGGCGAGTTCGGACTCGCTGAAGTCCGCGTAGACGAACTGGAGGCACTCCGGCAGTTGGTAGCGCAGCGGAATGCCGAGTCGGTTGAGCGCGGTTCCGTCGGGTCCGCACAGTTCGGCCCGCAGCCGTCGCTCCAGCTCGGCTCCGACCAGTCCGCCGGTGCCGCCCAGACCGACGAACAGCATCGGCTGGAAGATCTTCATATGGTGGTCCTCCGCCGGGACGCGGGGCGTCCCGGTCGCTGGTGGTCGAGTACGGGTGGGGGGACCGCGGTCGTGGACGCGCGGTCCGGTGGGGGCGGACGGCGGCTCGGGGTGCCGCCCGCCCGGTGGGATGTGCGGGGCTGCCACGGTGGTGTCGGGCGGACCCTCAGATGTCGGGGTGCTCCTGCTCCGGTGCGCTCGCCGGGTACGAGCCGGTGTGGTCCGTCGCGGCGGAGGCGCCGGCCCTGGCGGTGGCGCGACCGGGCGTGCGGGACCGGCCCCCGGCGGACGGGCCGCCGCGACGGCCGGTGCCGGGGCGGCGGCCCCGGCCGTCGGCGATCCGCAGCGAGAGGGTGCCGGTGAGCGCCAGTTGTTCGCCGAAGCGCAGGGTCCGCTCGCCCTGGCCGCCGGCCCGCAGCACCACTCCCCCGGCGAGGTCGCGCCGGACCGCGTAGGTGCCCCGGTCACGGCGTTCGATCCGGGGGTTGTCGGTGGCGGCGTCGACGAGGTCGAACTCGTACCGGTTGCCCCGGCCCGTCTTGGCCTTGCGGCTGCACACGGGGGTGCCGTCGGCGTCCAGGAGTTCCAGGAGGAGTCCGCCCGGGGCGAGCCGCAGGCGCTTGACGCGACGTCGGGAGAGCAGCGCGGCGACGACGGCGACGAGGACGAACACCCCGGGGACGATGAGCTGCCACCAGGCGTCCCAGATGCGCCGGGGGAGGCTGGGCACGGCGGTGACGGTGATGCTGAGCGGTGCGTCGTCGAGGACCCGGGTGCCGTCGGCGGCGGTGACCTTGCCGCCCAGGGCGGTGCCGTCGTCGTCGACCGGCGCGCCGAGCCCGCCGGCGTCGGCCACCCGCACGGTGACGTCGAGCGTGCGGGCCGAGCCCGGTTCGACGGGTACCTCGGCGGGGTCGACGCTCAGGCCGGTGCCCTCGGCGTCGGCGACGGCGAGCCGCACGGTGTGTGCCGCCGTGTCCTTGTTGCTGACCTTGAGCGTGCCCGTGACGCGGCCGCCGGGGTGGACGGTGGCGGCGGGGATGTCGAGGACGGCGCCGAACTTCGCGTTCGGCGGGGCGATGCCGGTGGGGTAGGAGCGGGTGTCGGGCCGCAGGCCCACGGATTCGACGGTGCTGGAGAAGAGCAGGTCGCCGGTGGCGTCGCGGGGCACGGTGACGGTCCCGGAGAAGACGCCGTCGAGGCCGTGCTCGTCCTGGCCGCGGCCGTCGTCGGTGAGCGTGATGGGGACCTTCTGCGGGAACCCCTTGCCGGTCAGCTGTCCGGAGACGGTGATCCCGTGCAGGTCCCGCTCGTCGAGTTTGACGCCGGCCCTGGTGAGGACCTCGACCTCCACGCGGGTGCGTTCCCCGGCGCTCGGGGAGGGCTTCTCCAGCCGGATGTCGGAGCGGACCGCGCCCTGCCAGAGGACGCTGATGCTGGCGGTGCGGTCGCGGTGTCCGGCGGGTGCGTCGAGGTGCACCCGCCAGGTCCCGGCGAGGGGCCGGGTGATGCGCAGGGACTCGACCGGCTTGCCGCGCCCGGTGAACTCGAAGGACGACTCCCCGTCCCCGGCGCCGTCACCGGGGTCGGTGATCTTGTGGCCCTCGGGGTCGTAGTACGTGGCGGTGACCAGGGGGTCGCCCTTGGAGACGACGATCGTCCCTTCGGTGGCCAGCGGGGAGACTCGCACGCTGAGGTCGCCGGGGGGCCTGGTCCGCGAGCCCGGGTCCCGGTAGAGGCAGCGGGCGGCGGCGAACGCGGTCTCCAGGGCCCTGCCGAGGTTCTCGGCGTCGACGACCTCCGCCTGCGGCCTGGTCTGCGGCAGGTCGCGGCATCCGTTGCGGTAGCCGCCGGCGGCCATCTCGTCGAGGCGCTTGCGGTCGACCGCTCTGCCGAAGCCGAGCGGCCGGATCTGCACCTTGGCGTCGGCGGCCTCCCGCAGGGCGCGGGTGAGGTCCTCGTCCGCCTGCTCGTCCCGGGTGCGGTCGTCGAGGCCCCGGTAGCGGTAGCTGTCCTTGACGTCGAGGTAGCCGTCGGTGAGGAGGAACAGCACCCGGGGCCGCCCGGAGTCCGGTGCCTCCTTCAGCCGGGTGACGCCCTGGCGGACGGCGGAGATGAAGTCGGTGCCGGAGCCGCCCTGGGGGGTGCGTTCGCGCAGCTGTCCCGCGCACTCGGCGATCTGTTCCCGGCCGACGGTGTCCAGCTGCCGCATCGGGCAGACCTCGTCGACGGGTGACTGGGTGGCGGTCCTGGCGTCGGCGAAGCCGAACACCACCATCCTCGACCGGGGCGAGGGGTCGCTGACGGCGATCGCCGCCACCGCGTCCTTCTCCCGGTCGAGTTCCCCGGCCCCCAGGCTCGCCGACTCGTCGACCGCGACGGCGTAGTCGACGGGGTCGTCGGAGGCGCCCGTCGCGGCCGGGGCCACGGCGGCGGGCCGGCCGTGCCCCGCGGCGTCCGTGCCGAGGGCCGTCGGTGCGGTGCCGGGGAGCGCCGCCGCCGGGAGTGCCGCGGCGGGCAGCGCGGCCGCGGCGAGCGCCACGGCGGCGAGGCGGTACGCCCTTGCGCGCACCGCGAGGAGGGGGTGCTCCTTCGTCGTCGAGGCGCGTGCGCACGCACGCCCGACCGCCCCCGTTGTATACGTCACGCTTGGCTCCCCCACACATTCCGAAGCCCCCGAAATTCCCCGCATTCCGACGACTGCCGGAACGACATCCCTTCGGTGGCGTCCTGCACGAAGAGATTAGTGTCACCGGGCCACGCTTTTGGCCGGAATCTCCTCTTTCCCCGACAGATAAAGCGACCACTCTTAATTAGCGATCATCCGAAAATATATTTCGCCTTTTCGAGCACGCTCGCCGTCATTGCCTGTTCATTCATGACCTATTTCCGATCGTCTGTCGTCGGCTCCGCAAGCCGGGCCGCGCGCAGCCGTTCGGCGAGTCCGTGCTTGCCCTTGGCGACCGCGGCCCGGCGCAGGGTCTCCAGGTCGACCTGACCGAGCTCCAGCTGCCGGCAGAGGGAGTCGACCCGGGCGCGAAAACCGACGGGATCGTGGCGCAGCCGGGCGCCGAACTGCCGGTCGAGGCGTTCGACGAGGGCCCAGGCCCTGGTGTCCCGGTCCTCGCACCAGAACTGGAAGAACGAGCCGCCCAGCACGACGAACCCGCCGATCCGGTGCAGCCCGACCGGGCCGCCGGCCCCGACCCGGTCGCGCGGCAGCGTGACGCGCCAGGCCCCCTGCGAATCCCGTACCGGCGGGTACCGGCCGAGGCCCTGGCCGCTGAGCCAGCCCGTGATCCGCTGCTCGACCGACCGGGCGGCGGCCAGTTCCTCGTTCCGCAGGGCGTGCACGCACTCCGGTGTCTGTTCGCACGCGGCCGAGAGGAGGACGTCGTGCTCGCCGTCGAGGGCCCGGGTGTACACCAGATGGCGGGTCCGCCCGTCGTCCTCGGCCGCGCGCACGACGTACGCGGGCAGGTGCAGGCACTCCGGCGCGCCCACGCGTTCTAGGCCGTCGATGCCCGCCGGCAGGTTGAAGCCCTCCCGTCCGGGGGCGTCCGCCAGTTCCCGCACGGCCTCGTCGCGGAACGGGTGCGCCATCAGCCGGTGCGGACGGCTGCCGCGGTGCCACCCGGGCGCCGTGCCGTCGTACGGGACGCGCACGACGGTGTCGTTGCGGTAGTGGGCGGTGGTCAGCGGACCGGAGCGGAACCCGTCGAAGTACAGGCTGCGCCGGTCGCCGTGCGTCACCGTGTAGCGCTTGCCGTCCTGCACCGACCGATGGCCGAGCGCGGTGAGCCCGAGCCTCCCCGCGTCCTCGGTGACATGGCCGATCGCGGTCAGGAAGGCCAGGACCTGGGCCACCAGGGCGGGGTCGAGCGCGAGGAAGGAGGCCAGCTCCCCGGCGGTGGCGAGCCCCGCCTCGGCGATGCCGCGCTCGACGAAGCGGTCGATCAGGTCGTAGGGCTGCGCCTCGGTGACCGTCGCCCGCACCTGCACGCACCACACGGGCAGCAGCACCGCGTGGATGCCGGTGGGCCGCATGCCCAGGGTGTACGCGGCGTTCTCCAGCGCCAGGTACGGCGGACACGGCGCCTGCAGGGTCCCCGCGCTCACCGGCCGCCGCCCTCCGTCCCGATACCGTCCAGCAGCGCGCGGAGCTCGTCGTACGACCGCAGCTCGCCGCGGGCGGCGACGTGCTCGCGCAGCGCCCGGACGAGGTCGCGAAAGCCCGGGTCCCGGGCCCGGGTCAACGTGGACAGGTCCCCCACCAGCACGAGCTGGCGGCGGGCCCGGGTGAACGCGACGTTCGCCCGGCGCAGTTCGTCCAGGAACCCCACCCGTCCGGCGGGGTTGCTGCGGGTGAAGCCGTAGAGGATCACGTCCCGTTCGCCGCCCTGGAACGAGTCGACCGTGCCGAGGTTCTGCCCGACGTGTTCCGCCCGGCCGGTCCGCCGGGTCAGGGCCGTGCCGATCAGCGCGGCCTGGGCGGCGTACGGCACGATCACCGCCCACTCCTCGCCCCGGGCGGCGTAGTGGGCGGCGAGCAGGGTGAGCAGATGGGCCTCGGCCGGGTTGACGTATCCCGTGCGCGCTCCGCCCGACGGGTCGCCCGCGTCCTGTTCGAAGCGTCGGCCGTCCGGCAGCCGCGAGGTGTCGACGAACACCATCGGGGCGCGGAACAGCAGGGAGTCGTGCGGCAGGTCGGGGCCGGGGGTCCGCAGCCTGCCCTCGTAGAACGCGCCCGAGACGAAGTCGGCGACGGCCGACGGCATCCGGCGCTGGTTCGTCAGCGACACGACGGCCGAGCCGGGCAGGTGCGGTTGCAGCATCTCCAGGGCGCTCGTGGCCAGCAGGGCGGTGACGTCCGGGTCGGCGCGGCGCCCGCCCCGGCCGCCGGCCTCGGCGTCCAGGTAGGGCGGCAGTTGCCGGTGGTCCCCGACGAGCACCGCGCGGCGGGCCCGGACGAGCGGGACGAGCAGGTCCGGGACGGCGATCTGGCCCGCCTCGTCGATGACGGCGAGGTCGAAGCCGAGGCCGGTCAGCTCGGGGCGGGAGGCCACCCCGATGCAGGTGGCGGCGACCACATGGGCGTAACGGATCAGTTCCGTGTGCAGCTGCCCGGTCGCCGACGCCACCTCGCCGTGCCATTCGGCCAGCAGGGCATGCCGGGCCAGCAGGCCCGGCAGCCGCCGTGTCAGGCCGTCGTACAGCAGGGCCGGTTCCGGTTCGGCGCCACCGGATTCCGCCGACGGCCCGGCCAGGTCGGACGCGGGCTCCCCGGCGGCCGCGAGCAGGGTCCGGCAGCGGCCGGCCGCGTGGCGCGCCTCGGCGCGGCAGGCCGCGGCGTGCCCGGCGGCCTCCTCCAGCGCGCGGAGTGCCGTGCGCACGGCCGGGATGCCGGCGGTGGCCTCGGCGAGGACGCGCTCGGCCTCGGCCAGGTCCCGCCGGTGGCGTGCCCGCCGCCCGGCGAGCGCGGCGGCCGCCGCCTCCGCGCGGGCGAGACGGCGCGCACGGCGCCGGGCGAGAAACCGGAAGACGAAGCGGACCGGCCGCGGACCGGTGCGGCGCAGGGCCGCGTCGCGCGAGCGGGTGAGCCGTTCGGTCCTGCGGGTGCCGCGCTCCTCCTCGCGGGCGAGGCGTCGGCCCTCGGCGAGCAGTTCGTCCACCCGCGTCAGGGCGGGACCGCCCGCGGACCGCCTGGCCTCGGCGAGCGCGGCGCGCCGGACCGTCTCCTCGGCCGCCAGCGTGCCGAGCCGGTCCAGCAGCCGGCCCAGGGTCTCGTACCACTCCTGGACCGCCTCGATGTCGCCCCGGGCGGCCAGCCTGGTCTCCAGCCGGCCGAGGATCTCCTGCCGCAGCCCGGCCGCCTGCTCCTCCAGGAGGTAGGGCCGGCCCTCGGGGGTGACCCGGGACTCGTTGCCGACCCGGACGACGACGAGGTCCTTGGGGAGCCGGCCGAGGACGTTGTCCACGGCCCGGTTGCTGTGGGAGGCGATCAGCACGCGCTCCCTGGTCGGCCGGGCGGCGACCGCCCGGGCGATCTCGCTGATCACCCGGGTCTTCCCGGTGCCGGGCGGCCCCAGCACGAGCATCAGGTCCTCGGCCGCCAGGGCTCTGCGGAAGGCTTCCGTCTGGGCGGGGTCGAGGGTCTCGCCGGGTGCGTCCGGGGCCGGGTCCGAGGGGCGGACCCGGTGGTCCACCAGGACGTCCAGCAGATGCGGGTTGAGCGACCGGCGCTCGCGCAGGATCCGCACCGCCTCGCGCCGTCGTTCGTGGACCGCCTGTGCGGTGGGGAGCTGGAGCGCGCCCTGCCGCGGCACGCTGTCCCAGTCGACGGCCCGGTCGAAGGACACGGTGACCGAGGTGCCGCCCGCGGGGGCGCGGACGACCTGTCCGCGCAGGTCTCGTTCGCCGCTGATCTGCACGAAGGCGCCCTCGTCGGGCAGGCGGTCGACCGCCAGGTCGAAGGTGTAGACGGCCCGGGTCCCGTGCCGCCGCTCGCCCGCGGCGCGGGCGGCGCGGTAGGGGAAGTCGCCGGTCTCGCGCGCCCGGTCGGCGGTGATCTCCTCGACGGTGTCGACGGCCCGCTCGACGGTGTCGAGGAAGCGGGCGTGCCGTTCGGCGAGTCCCGGTGCGCCGTGCCGCGCGGCCAGCTCCTCGGTGAGCCGTCGCCAGGCGTCCTCCAGCAGGGGCCAGTGGGTGTCGCTGCCGGCGGGGGTCCCGGCGTCGGGGTGGCGGGCCAGCCAGCCGCCGGGCCGCACCAGCAGGCAGCCGCGCTCGATGTCGCGATGGTGGCGGAAGCCGAGTGGCAGGACGGCGGCCACCCGGTAGGCGCCCTGTTCCCGCCTGCTGCGGTACAGGCGGGCGACATAGGACCTGCCGTACAGCAGCAGGCTGCGGTCCCCGCCGGGCCGTCGCGGTTCGGCGACGATCGCGGGTACGCCGCGCTCCCGGCCGCCGAGATCGGCCGCGAGGCCGTGGACGTCCTCGGGCAGGTGGTCGGTGCGCCGTCGCAGCAGCTCGGCTTCGAGGGCGGCGCCGGGGACCAGGACGAGGTTCCCGGGCACGTCCACGGTGCGCAGGCGCATTCAGGCGTCTCCGAGCAGGTCGTCGCGGGCCGCGCGCAGGGCGGTGCCGAGGGCGCGGGCGGCGGGACGCTCGCCGGGGTCCTCGGCCAGCGCCGCGCGCAGCGCGCGGTCCAGGCTGCCGGGGGCGCGCTCCAGCCGGGAGCTCGGCGGCGGGGCTCCCTGCGGCTCCGGGGGCCGGCCGGTGGCCAGGTGGTAGGTGAGGGCGGCCAGTTGGTAGACGTCGGCGGGCGGTCCGACGAGACCCGGCCGGTGGCCGCCGCGCCACTGTTCGGGCGCCCGGTAGGGGGTGGGTCCTTCGCCGGGGCGCGGGGCGTGGGCGGCCAGACCGAGGTCGCGCAGGACCAGACGTCCGTCGTCGTGCTCCAGGACGGCCGTGGGGGCGAGCAGGCGATGGGTGGCGCCGGCCCGGTGCAGCGCGGCCAGGGTGTCGCACAGCCCCGCGACCGCGCCGAGCAGCCGGGCCAGCCGGCCGGCGCTCAGGGGGGCGGGCCGGCCGGCGAGCCAGCCGCTGTGCAGCGTCCCGCAGCGGCGGCTGGACCGGGTCGGCGGCCAGGGCAGGGCGAGCACGGCCCGGCGGTCGCCGATCCGCTCGTACCGTCCGGGGCCCGGCAGGCCGCGGGCGCGTCGGTGGATCCGGCCGAGGAGGTCGTGTTCCCGGCCGAGGGCGGCCAGCTCCTCCAGGGCGTCGGGGGTGGGCTGCCGTACCTCGGCGTGCCGCAGCCAGACGTAGGGCGAGGCGGTGCCCGCCTCGGACGGCTCCAGCCGGCAGGCCACCGCCTGGTGCCGGACGAGCGCGTGGTCCGGGGAGGGCTGTTCGTCGAGGAGTTCGTCGTGCAGCAGATAGCGGCAGGCCGGCGTGGCCAGGAGGCGTCCGCCGGTCCACGGCTGCCCGGGGGCCCACGGCGGCTGCCCGTCCGCCCCCGCGGCCGACGGCGTGGGCGGATACGGCGTCGGCGGGTACGGCGACCCCGGCCGGGGCGACGACGGCGGTGGGGGCGGCCAGGGGGACGGCGCCGGGTGCGCCGGCGCGCCGGACGGCAGGGGCGGCGCGGACTCGCTGCGGTGGACCAGGGAGGCCGAGGGAGCGGCCGGCACCCGGAACCCGTCGGGCACGAAGAATCCGTCGGGTACGAGGAACCCGTCCGGATCGGAGGCGGCGTACGGGTCGAGGAAGGCGTACGGGTCGGGGGACGCGCAGGAGCCGGGGGACGCGCCCGGCTGCTCGTCCCCGGCCGCCAGTTCGCGCACGACGCACAGGGCGAACGCGGCCGCGTTGCGGGCGGCGGCGCTCTGCCAGTCGGCCTCGTCGCTGAGCTGCTTGGTGCCGTCGGCCCGGTCGCTGATGCCCCGCACGATCAGCGCGGGCAGCCGGTTGCTGAGGTGGGCCGCGTGCGCCACCCCCGCGCCCTCCATCTCTACGGCCACCGCGTCCTGGTAGTGCCGGTCGAGCTGCCTCCGCAGCGCGGACTCCGGTGCGTCGGAGACGACCTCGCCGGCGGCGATCGGTTTGAAGTGGACGGCCGGCGGGGCGTGTCCGCCGCCGGTCCGGGGCCGCGCCGCCGGCCAGGTGCCGTCGCGGCCCACGAAGCGGGCCAGTTGCTCCAGCTCGTGCGGGGCCTGCCAGGAGACGGGCCGCGCCGCGAATCCCTCGCCGGTCTCCTTGCCGCCGTGGTAGGCGTACACCTTGGTCGCCACGACCACGTCGCCGAGGGCGATGTCCGGCCGCAGCCCGCCCGCGACGCCGACGAAGAACAGCGCGCGGGGGCCGAAGGCCTCGATGGCACGGCTCGCGAGCACCGCGGAGACGTGGTTCCCGGCTCCGGTCTGCGCCAGCACGATCTGCCACGGCGTGCCGTCGAGCCAGCCCACCTCGAACACCGTGCCCTGGTGGCTCGGGCCCCTGCGCACGGAGACCAGGAGCTCGCGCACCGCCTGGTACTCCACGGGCAGGGCGGTCAGCACCAGGACGGGCCCGGTGGACGTCCGCGTACCGTTCACGGCATTCCCCCGCTGAGATTCCCCCGCTGAAATATTTCCCGACGACCTGACGGACGGCACCGCGCACGCCGAGGCAGGCGACCATACTCCACGGCGTGCCACGCCCGGCGCGCGATGGGAATTCCGCACGGGGAACGGCCCGGAACTCGAAATCGGAATGCCATCACACGATCACGAACAAAGCATTTCCGATCATCGGTTTTCCTGAAGGGAAAAGCGCCGCGTGAGGTCCCGGGCGCCCGCCGTCACAGGAGGCCCGGTGGTCTGATCCACCCCAGTGACCGCTCGACGGCCCGCTGCCAGTTCTCGTACTCCGACACGCGGCGCGCGGGGTCCATGGCCGGCAGCCACTGCGCCGCCCGGTGCCAGTTGTGCCGCAGGACCTCCATGTCCGGCCAGTACCCGGCGGCGAGCCCGGCGGCGTAGGCGGCGCCGAGGGAGACCGTCTCGGCGACCATGGGACGCACCACGGGCACGTCGAGCACGTCGGCCACGAACTGCATCAGCAGATTGTCCGCGGTCATGCCCCCGTCGACCTTGAGCTCCCGCAGGCCGACCGATGAGTCGGCGTTCATGGCGTCCACGACCTCGCGGGTCTGCCAGCCGGTGGCCTCCAGGACCGCCCGGGCCAGGTGCCCCTTGGTGATGTACGAGGTGAGGCCGACGATGACCCCGCGCGCGTCGCTGCGCCAGCGGGGTGCGAACAGGCCGGAGAACGCGGGGACGATGTAGCAGCCCCCGTTGTCCTCGACCGTCCGCGCGAGGGTCTCGATCTCCGGCGCGCTGCTGATCAGCCCCAGCCGGTCGCGGAACCACTGGACCAGGGCGCCGGTGACGGCTATCGAGCCCTCCAGGGCGTAGACCGTGGGCCCGTCCCCGACCTTGTAGGCGATGGTCGTCAGGAGCCCGTGCCGGGAGCGCACGAGATCGGTACCGGTGTTGAGCAGCAGGAAGCTGCCGGTGCCGTACGTGCATTTCGCCTCGCCCGGGGAGAAGCAGGTCTGTCCGAACAGCGCGGCCTGCTGGTCACCGAGGGCGGCGGTGATCCGGACGCCGGGCAGTGCCGCGCGGGCCTCGCCGTAGCTCTCGGCGGAGGAACGGATCTCGGGCAGCATGGCGCGGGGCACCCCGAAGAACGCCAGCAGCTCGTCGTCCCAGGTCAGCGAGCGGATGTTCATCAGCATGGTGCGGCCGGCGTTGGTGGCGTCCGTGATGTGCAGCCCGCCGTCCACTCCCCCGGTGAGGTTCCAGATCAGCCAGCTCTCCATGGTGCCGAACAGCACCTCGCCGTCCCTGGCCCGCTCCTCCAGCCCCTTGACGTGGTCGAACAGCCAGCGGATGCGCAGCGCGGAGAAGTAGGTGGAGGGAGGCAGTCCGCAGCGTTCCAGGAAGAAGCCGTCACCGGGCCGGATCCTGAGCTCCTCGACGAGCGGCGCGGTGCGGGTGTCCTGCCAGACGATCGCCCGGCCCAGCGGGGCGCCCGTGCGCCGCTCCCAGAGCACGGTCGTCTCGCGCTGGTTGGCGATGCCGACGGCGGCGACCTCGTCCGGGCCGGCCTCCGCGGCGGACAGGGCCTCGGGCACGACGCGCAGCAGATTGCGCCAGATCTCGACGACGTCGTGCTCGACCCAGCCGGGCCGGGGGAAGTGCTGCCGGTGCTCACGCTGGGCGACCGACACCAGCCGTCCGTGATGGTCGAACAGGATGCATCGGGTGGAGTTGGTGCCCTGGTCGATGGACATCACATACCGTTCAACCATGATCGGGTCTGCCTTCCGACGGTCCGAGGAAGCGGGCTCACCAGCGGGCGGCCCCCAGATCCCGGGAGATCGCCCGGGCGGCGTCATGGAGCAGGGTGACCAGCTCCGGCCGGGGGCGGCCCTGGCCGCCACAGATCCTCTCGACCGCGCCGGAGAGCCCGATCGCCCCCACCACCAGCCCGCCGTGCCCCCGGATCGGCATGGCGACCCCGGCTTCGCCCATGTCCATCTCCTGGACCTCGGCGGCCCAGCCGTTCTCGCGGACGTCGGCGAGCGCCCGGGTGAGCTGCGCCCGGGTGACCAGGGTGTGCCGGGTGTACGCCTCCGGAGCGGGCTCCAGGGCCTCGTCGAGCGGTGCGGCCCCGAAGGCCAGCAGCACCTTGCCGAGGGAGGAGGCGTGCAGCGGCAGCAGCGAGCCCACCTCCAGGCTCTGGAGCGTGTCGTCCGGCCGGAACACGTGATGGACGACGAGGACCCTGCCCTCCAGGGGGGTGCCCAGACGGACCGACTCCCCGCTGCGCGCGGCCAGGGCGTCGGCCCAGTTGATGGAGCGCGACCGCAGCTCGTTCACGTCGAGGTAGCTGGTGCCCAGATGCAGCAGGGCCGCTCCGAGCTGGTATTTCCCGGTCGCAGCGTCCTGCTCCACGAAATCCACGTGCTGGAGGGTGCGCAGGATGCCGTGGGCCGTGCCCTTCGCAAGACCCAGCGAGGCGGCCACCTCGCCCAGCCCCAGCCGGCGGGGTCCGCCGGCGAGCAGCCGCAGGATCGCCGCCGCCCGTTCGATCGACTGGACCGGCCCGGCCATGAGGCGAGCCTATTACCGCCCGGAGACGACCGCTTCACGTGCAGATGGAGGCTTCGCCCCTGGATGCGGTGCTTGCGTTCGGCAATGGCGACCTGTGTTCATTGACCCCCTTCGTACGGCTCCCTACGGTGCTCTGAGGCCCGGCACCCACGCCGGACCCCGGCACCAGGCCGGCAACGTCCACCGGAGGAGTCCGGCAGCGTTCGTCCCGGAGGAGTACAGATGGCGGCACAGCTGAACACGATGCTTGCGCAGACATGCGAACACGTCTGCCCGCTGCCGCCCGTGCCCGGGGCCGTCTCGGCCGTACGGCGCAGCGCCGCGGACGTCATGGCCGCCTGGGACGTCTGCCCGGAGATCGTCGAGGACGCCCTCCTGGTCGTCTCCGAGCTGCTCACCAACGCCGTCGTGCACGCCCTGCCACCGGCGCAGCTGCGCCTGACCTGGATCCGGGAGTCGGGGCTCGACACCCTGCGGATCGAGGTCACGGACTCGGGTCCCGCCTATGGCGCGGAGCGGCCGCAGGACGGGATCGACCCGGACGAGCACGGCCGGGGCGAGCAGATCGTGCACGCCCTGGCGGCCCGGCACGGCATCCACATCCACTCGGGCGGCGTGTCCCGGTGGGCCGACCTCGTCGCGGCCTGAGCGCTCTCGCACACCGACTTACGACACGTACGACATCCCACCTGCCTCTCCGGTCCCGCGAACGCGCGGCGCGACCGCCGACGCCGGCCCCGGTGCCGTGCGGCGCACCGGTCAGACCCGGTCCTTCGCCGGTCGGACCCGGTCCCGCAGGGGAAGACCGGTACCGTGCGCCGGCTTGTGGAGCAGGAGCAGCGCCGCGTCGTCGTCCAGCCGCCCGCCCACGTGCGCCAGCAGCTCGGTGTGCAGTGCGGTCAGGGTACGGTCCGGCTCGTCGCTCGCATGGCGCGCCAGCCCTTCGGCCAGTGGATAGAACGCCCGGTCACGGTCCCGGGCCTCGGTCACCCCGTCGGTGTAGAACAGCAGCTGGTCACCGTCGGCGAAGGTCAGCGCCTGGAGGCCCGGAGTCTGTCCCGACAGGGCGCGCAGCCCGAGCGGCGGGGCCGGATCGGCGGGCTCCACCGGTACGACCTCACCGGCCGCGCGGACCAGCAGCGGCGGCGCGTGGCCGCAGTTGACCAGCTCCAGGCGGCCGGCGCCCGGGTATCCGGCGACCACGGCGGTGACGAAGTCGTCGCAGTCCAGGTTGCGCTCCAGGCTCCGCTCGATCCGGTCCACCACGGCGACGAGGTCGGGCTCGTCGTGGGCGGCCTCGCGGAAGACACCGAGCACCAGGGCGGCGGTGCCCACGGCGGGCAGGCCCTTGCCGCGCACGTCACCGACGATCATCCGGATCCCGTACGGGGTGGAGATCAGCGCGTAGAGGTCCCCGCCGATCCGGGCCTCGGCCGCGGCGGCGCTGTAGCGGACCGCGACCCGGAACGGGCCGACGGTCTCCGGTACGGGCCTGAGCAGCGCGTGCTGGGCAGCCTCCGCGACCGAGCGGACGGCCGCGAGCACGCGCTCCCGGCGTGCGCGCAGCGCACTGGCCAGGTCGCTCGCCAGGGTGACGGCCAGCAGGCCCGCCAGTACGGCCGCCAGCTCGCCGTCCGGGACGTCCGCGCGGGCCCCGAGGATCGAACCGAACACCAGGGCGAGGAGGCCGACGAGGAGGACCCCGCGCGGCCGGTTGGTGGTGGCGGCCAGCGCGGGCCCGGCGACGAGCAGCGGCAGCCAGATCGTCCCCGCACCCTCGAACAGTTCGGCGAAGACCACGACGGCGACGAGCAGGACGGGCAGTACGGCCTTGGCGGCCGACCGGGCCGCGGCGGGCCGGCGGGTGGATCCTCGGGCCTGGGTCATCTTGCGTCCGTTGTCCTCACGTGCGCTCTGGAACTCCCGGTATGTCCGCTTTATCCAGATAAAGGCGTCGAGGGCAGGTGTCACAAGGACCGGGATTTCACATAGTGAGCGAAAGGCCCCGGGTCACCCGGTCCGCGGTCGGGATCAGCCGTGCGAGGACCTCCGTGATCCGGGAGGCCCGCGCCGCCGGCATGGAGACGCCGAGCGAGCCGAGGGTGTCCCCGCTGTAGACGGGCGTGGCGACGCAGACGGTGCCCAGGGCGTACTCCTCCAGGTCCGTGACGGCCGGCGCGACGGGTGAGCAGTCGATCCGCCGGAGCAGTTCCGGGGAGCTGGTGACGGTCCGCGGGGTGAGGTCGGCCAGCAGGTGCCGGGAGAGGTAGTCCCGGCGGGCGTCCTCGTCCAGCTCCCGCAGGACGGACTTGCCCAGCGCGGTGGCGTGCCCGGCGTCCTCGAACCCCACCCAGAGGTCCACCCGGGGTGCGCGGGGGCCGTCGACGATCTCGGCGACCCGGATCTCGCCCTCCTCGTAGAACGTGAGGTAGGCGGCGGTCGCGAGCTCGTCCCGCAGTGCGGCGAGCACGGGCCGGACCCGGCTCAGCAGCGCCTGCTCACGGCTGGTGGTGTGCAGCGCCTGCATCCTGTCGCCCAGGACGAAGCCGCCGTCGTCGAGTTTGCGCAGGTAACCGTCGTGCACCAGCGTCCGCAGCAGGTGGTAGGCGGTGGCCAGGGGCAGCTCCGTCTCCCGCGCCAGCTGTTTGGCGGGCGCGCCGTTCACGTGCCCGCTCACCGCCTCCAGCAGGCGGAAGGCCCGCTGGACGGACGTGATGAGCGTGGGACCGTCCTGAGCGCTCATACCACCAGCGTGCGCCCGGCGCCCGGCACGGGCAAAACGCGCACGGAACGTGACGGATCCGGCACCGCCCGGCCGCGTCCGGCGGCGTCCGGCCGCGGCACTAATACCCAGGTCGAGGGGATTCACCCGATGGCAGGCGTTCCCTCACTCGTTCTCGTGCAGTAGTCCGCAGGCCACCCCGTGACGAAAGGGGTTCTGCTGAACTTTTCCGACGTACGAGTGAGTCGACGCGACCTCAGGGGATCAGGTGACCTTACGTCGGACGTGGTTCGGGGCAGGCAGAGGCAGATCGGCACTGACGGTTCTCACGGCGTTCACGGCGCTGGCCGGTGCGACCGTGGTGGAGGCGGCACCCGCCGGTGCCGCGCAGGGCACGGCGGTGGCACCGGGCGTGGTGTACCGGCAGTTCGACATCCGGGGAGCCAGGGGGGTGACGCACGCCCATGTACTGACCGTCGACCTGCGCCGGGGGGTGCGCCTCGGCCTGCTCCGGCCCAGGGCGGTGGCGGGACGGGCCAGGATCTCCGCGCTGGCCGACGCGCAGGGCGCGGTCGCGGGCGTCAACGGCGACTTCTTCAACATCACCGAGACCCAGCATCCGGGTGTCCGGGCGACGGGTGCCGCCGTGGGACCGACGATCGTGTCCGGCCGGGCCCTCAAGGCGGCGGTGCCGGACGGGCAGCGGTTCGGCCCCGGACTGCCGCCGGGCACCGACACCACCGAGGTGATCGGCGTCGGCGCCGACTGGCGCGCCCGGCTCGACCGGCTGCGCCTCGTCGGGTCGGTCCGCACGCCCGCGGGCACGCTCGCGCTCGGCGGGCTCAACCAGTACGCGCTGCCGGTGGGGGCCATCGGCGCGTTCACCTCGGACTGGGGCGGCGTCTCGCGGGTGCGGGCCACCTGCGGCACGGACACCGAGCGGGCGGCGTCGTGCAGCGCGGACACCTACGAGGTGACGCTCCGTCACGGCAGGATCGTCGCGCTCGCCGGCCGGCCCGGCAGCGGCGCCGTCGCCCCGGGCACGACCGTCCTCGTCGGCCGTGAGGCGGGCGCGCAGCAGTTGCGCAGGCTCTTCCGGGGCGAGGCGGTCTCGGTCCGGTACCGGCTGGCGGCCTCGGGCAGCCGGATTCCCTACCGCTTCGCGCTGGGCGGGTACCCGGTCCTGCGCGACGGGGTTCCGCTGGCCGGGCTCAACGACACGACGTCGGCGGTGCGCACCGCCGTGGGCATCGCGGGCGGTGGGCGGCGCGTGTTCCTGCTGGCCCTGGACGGCGCGCCCGCCTATCGCAGCGGCCTCACGATCGCCGAGGTGGCGGGTGCGCTGCGGAGCCTGGGCGCGGTCGACGGGTTCAGCCTGGACGGCGGCGGCTCGTCGACGCTGGTGGCCAGGGCCCCCGGCGCGACCCGGGTCTCGGTGCGCAACCACCCCTCGGGCGGGGCGGAACGCGCCGTGGCCAACGGGATCGGGGTCTTCACCGTCGGGTGACCCCGCGCGGGATCACGGCCGCAGGCCGCTCATGACGTCGGCCGTCGCCGTGATCCCGCTGCTGATCGCGGGCGCGATGCTGGTGCTCGCGAGACAGAAGCCGAACAGTGCGCAGATCAGCGCATGGGAGATCTTCAGTCCCCCGTGACGCAGGAAGATCACTGCCAGGATCAGCAGCAACAGCACCGCAGAGATGGAAATGGCCATCGTCAACCTCCTCCGCCACGTCCGCTTCGCGGCGTTCGGCCGTAAGTGTGGCGTAGCGGAGGGTCCGTCCGGGCGGTTGACCTGTCCGCCGAACGAGTGGTTTTACGCGGCGGGGCGATAGGAGTCGAGGAAGGCCTCCAGGCCCGCCAGATCGTCGGTGTCGAGGTGGTCGACCCCGGCCGCGAGGAGTCCGGTCCACAGGGCGGTGCGGGCGGGTCAGGCGAGGTCCGGGGTGGCCCGGAACCGCACCTTCCGGTCGTGCGTGTGCGCCGTGCGGACGATGTCCCCGAGCTGCGGCGGCCCGGACCTCGACAGGCCTGTGCATGGCAGGGGTCGGCCGGACCGCCGTCGCTCGTTCGCTCCTTGCGCGCGGGCACACGGCGAAGCCCGCCCCGGTGGACGCGGGGAGCAATTCGCGTCCGGGTGGGGCGGGCTTCGCCGGGGCCGGTCAGGGGGCGCGCAGGTCGACGAGTTCGGCCAGCGCGGACCGGTGGGCGCCCGCCGTGCCGTACGCGATCGAGTCGGCCTTGGCCCGCTTGAGGTACAGGTGGACCGGATGCTCCCAGGTCATGCCGATGCCGGCGTGCAGCTGGAGGGCCTCCTCGGCGGCGTGCACGGCGACGGGGGCCGCGTACGCCTGGGCGACGGCGGCCGCCACGTCGGCGTCCTCACCGGTGGCGAGGGCGTCGGCCGCGTTGCGGGCGGCGGCGCGCAGGCCGACGGTCTCCAGCCACAGCCCGGCGAGCCGGTGCTTGAGGGCCTGGAACCCGCCGACGGGCCGGTTGAACTGCTTGCGCTCCTTGAGGTAGCGGACCGTCTCCGTCAAGGTCCATTCGGCCAGGCCGAGTTGCTCGGAGGCGAGCAGTGCGGCACCGGCCCGCAGGGCGCGCCGCACGGCCGGTCCGGCATCGCCGACGCGGCGGCCCGCGACGCCGTCGAGCAGGACGGTGGCGAGCGGGCGGGTGAGGTCGAGGGACACCTGCGGGGTGACGGTAACAACGGCGGAGTCCACCGCGTACAGCCCGCCGTCGTCGGCGGGCACGAGCAGCAGGTCGGCGACGGCCGCGTCCGCGATGCTCGTCAACTCGCCGTGCAGGGTGCCGTTCTCCAGCCGTACGGTGGCGAAGGCGGCGCCCGGGGCGGTGTGCAGTCCGACGGCCAGCGCACCGATCGAGGTGGCGCAGGCCAGCCGTGCGAGCAGGTCGTCGGCGCCGCACTCCAGCAGCGCCTCGGTGGCGACCACGGCGCTCGTCAGGTACGGCACCGGCGCGACCGCCCGGCCGAGTTCCTCCAGCACGACGGCGGCCTCGCGGTGGGTGGCGCCCTGGCCGTCGAGTTCCTCCGGAACGAGCAGTCCGGCCAGGCCCATCCCGTCCGCGAGCGTCTTCCACAGGGCGAGGTCGTAAGGGGCGTCCGACTCGGTGCGCGCGATCACCGCGGCCGGGTCGCAGCGGTCGGTCAGCAGGTCCCGCACCGCCGACCGCAGCGCCTCTTCCTCCTCCGAGTACAGCAGGTCCGGCGTGGTGCTCATCGGGCCAGGTCCTTCCAGGCGACGTCCTTGTCGGTGCGCGGCTCGGAGGGCAGTCCCAGCACGCGCTCGGCGACGATGTTCAGCAGGACCTCGCTGGTCCCGCCCTCGATGCTGTTGCCCTTGGAGCGCAGATAGCGGTAGCCGGCGTCACGGCCGGTGAAGTCCACCAGTTCCGGGCGGCGCATGGTCCAGTCGTCGTACAACAGGCCCTCCTCGCCGCGCAGTTCCACCTCGAGGCCGCTGATCTGCTGGTTGAGGCGGGCGAACGCGAGCTTCATGCCCGCGCCTTCGGGGCCGGGCTGGCCCGCGACGAGCTGCTGGCGCAGCCGTTCGCCGGTGAGACGGGTCACCTCGGCCTCCACCCAGAGTCCGAGCAGACGCTGGTGCAGGTCGTGGGTGCGCAGTTCGGGGCGCTCGCGCCAGGTCGTCGAGACCGGGCCGATCATGCCGCCCTCGCGGGGCAGCCGCATCCCGCCGATCGCGACGCGCTCGTTGTTCAGGGTGGTCTGCGCGACCCGCCAGCCGTCGCCGACCTCGCCGAGCCGGCGCGAGTCGGGGATGCGTACGCCGGTGAGGAACACCTCGTTGAACTCGGCCTCACCGGTGATCTGGCGCAGCGGCCGGACCTCGACGCCGGGGTCGGTCATGTCGCACAGGAAGTAGGTGATGCCCGCGTGCTTGGGCACGTCCGGGTCGGTGCGGGCGATCAGGATGGCCCAGCGGGCCAGGTGCGCGCTGGAGGTCCACACCTTCTGCCCGTTGACCACCCAGTCCCCGTCGCCCTCCCGGACCGCCCGGGTGCCCAGGGCCGCCAGGTCGGACCCGGCGCCGGGCTCGCTGAAGAGCTGGCACCAGACCTCCTCGCCCACCCACAGCGGGCGCAGGAAGCGCTGCTTCTGCTCGTCGGTGCCGTAGCGCAGGATCGTCGGCGCGGCCATGCCGAGGCCGATGCCGATGCGCCGCGGGTCGTTGTCGGGGGCGCCCGCGGCCTCCAGTTCGGCGTCCACGACGGCCTGGAGGGAGCGGGGGGCGCCGAGTCCGCCGAGGCCCACCGGGTAGTGCACCCAGGCCAGGCCGGCGTCGAACCGGGCCTTGAGGAAGTCCGTGCGGTCCGTCGTGGCGGGCGGGTACGCGGTCAGCAACTCCTGGGTGAGGCTGCGCAGTTCGGCTGCGTCGGTCATGCGGCGGCTCCGTTCTCCAGAGCGGGCAGCACGGCGACGCGGCCGGTGGTGACGCCGTCGGCGACCCGCTGGACGGCGGCCGCGGCCTCCGCCAGCGGCACGCGCTCGCTCACCAGCGGCCTGATCGCGCCCCGGGCGGCCAGCTCGGTGAGCTGTTCGTGGCAGTGCTGGACCAGCTTCGGGTTCTTGGTGTTGTACAGGCCCCAGTGCAGGCCGAGGATCGAGTAGTTCTTCACCAGGGCGTGGTTCAGCGCGGCCGAAGGGATCGTGCCGCTCGCGAAGCCGACGACGACGATCCGGCCCTCGAAGGCGACGACCTTGGTGGACTGGGTGTAGGCGTCGCCGCCCACCGGGTCGAAGACCACGTCGGCGCCCCGGCCGCCGGTGGCCTCCTTGACGGCGGCGACCACGTCCTGGGTGCGCCGGTCGATCACCACGTCGCAGCCCAGTTCGCGGGCGACGGCCGCCTTGTCCGCCCCGCCGACGACCCCGATGACGGTGGCACCGGCCGCCTTGCCGAGCTGGACGGCCGCGCTGCCGACCCCGCCCGCGGCGGCGTGGACGAGCAGCGTCTCGCCGGCCTCCAGCCGGGCCCGGCGGTGCAGTGCGAACCAGCCCGTCTGGTAGCCGATGTGCAGCGCGGCGGCCTCGGCGTCGTCGAGCGACTCGGGGGCGGGCAGCAGAGCGGCGGTGTCGGCGACGGTGTACTCGGCGAAACCGCCGTACGGCAGGGCCGGGTTCGCGATCACCCGGCGCCCGTCCTCGGTCTCGCCGCAGATCTCCACGCCCGGCGTGAACGGCATCGGGGGCCGGACCTGGTACTGGCCGCGGCACATCAGCGCGTCCGGGAAGTTGATGTTCGCAGCGCGCACCTTCAGCAGGACCTGGCCGTCGCCGGGCGTGGGCCGCTCGACGTCCTGGAGCCGCATCACCTCACTCGGCTCGCCGTTCTCGTGCACCTGCCATGCCTGCATGCGAAGCCTCCACGGGACTGCGTCCTCGACCGGTCGATCGCATACTAAGCGGTCGCTTGCCGATCAGGGAACAGTCACGTCCGTCACGGCCCCGGCTCACGGGCGCGAGGGCCGCGCCCGTACGTGCATCCGCTCGCCCTGCGGTCCGAACAGACTGAGGAACTCCACCGGCCCCTCGCCCGTCGACCCGAACCAGTGCGGCACCCGGGTGTCGAACTCCGCCGCCTCCCCGGGGCCGAGCACCACGTCGTGCTCCCCCAGCACCAGCCGCAGCCGCCCGGACAGTACGTACAGCCACTCGTAGCCCTCGTGGGTGCGCGGGTCCGGGTCGAGGCTGCGCTGCGGCTCGAACACCTTGAACGCCTGGAGTCCGCCGGGCTGTCTGGTCAGCGGCCAGTGGGTGCGCCCGCCCCGCACGATCGGTTTCGCCCGCACCCGCGGGTCCCCCACCGGCGGCGCACCGACCAGTTCGTCCAGCGGCACCTGGTGGGCCTGGGCGATCGGCAGCAGCAGTTCGAGGCTGGGTCTGCGCAGGCCGGACTCCAGCCGGGAGAGGGTGCTGACCGAGATGCCGGTCGACTCGGACAGCGCGGCCAGGGTCACCTCCCGCTCCTTGCGGATCCGGCGCAGCCTGGGGCCCACCGCCGCGAGAACGTCGTCGGTACTCATCCCCGTATTGCAGATTCGGCAAAGCTGTTTGTCAATTCCGCCAGGCCCGGCGGAGCACGCCCGTCGTCGGCGGGGCCGTGCGGGTGTAGCCGCCGGGCCCGCGGTGCACCATGGCTGCATGCTGCTGAGCCGGCTCGCCCAGGTGTCCCGGGAGGTCGCCGCCGCCTCGGCGCGGTCCCGCAAGACCGCGCTGCTCGCCGGGCTGTTCCGGGAGGCCGACCCGGACGACGTGCCGCTCGTCATCCCGTACCTGGCCGGGCGGCTGCCGCAGGGCCGGCTGGGCGTCGGCTGGAAGGTGCTGTCCCGCCCGGTCCCGCCGGCCGCCGGACCGGCGCTGACCGTGCGCGAGGTGGACGCCCGGCTGACCGGGCTGGCCGCGGTGTCCGGCCCCGGCTCGCAGGCCGAACGGGCCCGTCTGGTCGAGGCGCTGATGGGCGCGGCCACCGAGGACGAGCAGCGGTTCCTGCTCGGCCTGATCACCGGCGAGGTACGGCAGGGCGCGCTGGACGCGGTCGCGGTCGAGGGCCTGGCGGCGGCGACGGGGGCGCCCGCGGGGGACGTACGGCGGGCGGTGATGCTGGCCGGTTCGCTCCCCGCGGTGGCACAGGCGCTGCTCGCCGACGGACCCGCGGCCCTGGACCGGTTCCGGCTGACCGTCGGACGCCCGGTGCTGCCGATGCTCGCGCACAGCGCGGCCTCGGTCGCCGACGCGATCGGCAGGCTGGGCGCCTGCGCGGTGGAGGAGAAGCTGGACGGCATCCGGGTCCAGGTGCACCGGGACGGCGACACCGTGCGCGTCCACACCCGCACCCTCGACGACATCACCGACCGCCTGCCCGAGGTGACCGCGGCCGCGAGGCAGCTGGCGGGCGAGCGGTTCGTCCTGGACGGGGAGGTGATCGCGCTCGGCCCGGACGGCCGGCCGCGGTCCTTCCAGGAGACCGCCGGGCGGGTCGGCTCACGGGTGGACGTGGCCACGGCCGCCGAGGCGGTGCCCGTCTCCCCGGTCTTCTTCGACGCACTGTACGTCGACGGCCGGGACCTGCTCGACCTGCCGCTGACCGAACGGCACGCGGAGCTGGCCCGGCTGGTCCCCGAGCCGATACGGGTGCGGCGGACACGGGCCTCCCAGGCCCCGGAGGACGTCCGGGAGGCGGAGGAGTTCCTGGCCACGACGCTGCGGCGCGGCCACGAGGGCGTGGTGGTCAAGGCCCTGGACGCCCCCTACAGCGCGGGGCGGCGCGGCGCCGCCTGGCTGAAGGTCAAGCCCGTGCACACCCTGGACCTGGTGGTGCTGGCCGTCGAGCGGGGCCACGGGCGGCGCACCGGCAGGCTCTCCAACCTGCATCTGGGCGCCCGCACGGCCGACGGCGGCTTCGCGATGCTCGGCAAGACCTTCAAGGGCATGACCGACGCGATGCTCGCCTGGCAGACCGAGCGGCTGGCGGGGCTGGCCGTCGAGGACGACGGCCAGGTGGTCACCGTACGCCCCGAACTCGTCGTGGAGATCGCCTACGACGGCCTCCAGCGCTCCAGCCGCTACCCGGCCGGTGTCACGCTCCGCTTCGCCCGCGTGGTCCGCTACCGGCCGGACAAGCGCCCCGAGGAGGCGGACACCGTGTCGACCCTGCTCGCCGCGCACCCGGAGGTACACCCGTGAGCACCGCCCGCGGCCGACGCAGCGCCGGACTGCTGTTGTTCCGGCACACCGACCATGGCCTCGAGGTGTTGCTCGGGCATATGGGCGGTCCGTTCTACGCGCGGAAGGACGCCGGGGCGTGGACCCTCCCCAAGGGCGAGTACGGGCCCGAGGAGCCCGCCTGGGAGGCCGCCCGGCGCGAGTTCCGCGAGGAGCTCGGGCTCGCGCCGCCCGACGGCGCCGCGATCCCGCTCGGGGAGGTCCGGCAGACCGGCGGCAAGACCGTCACGGCCTGGGCGGTCGAGGCCGACCTCGACCCCTCGGCGGTCCGTCCGGGCACCTTCCGGATGGAGTGGCCGCCCCGGTCGGGGCAGGTCCGGGAGTTCCCCGAGCTGGACCGGGTGGAGTGGTTCGGGCTCGACCGGGCCCGGGAACTGGTCGTCGGGGCGCAGACCGCGTTTCTCGACCGTCTGACGGAGCACTCGGCCTGAGCGGACGCGCACGCGTGACCCGGGCGGACACGCACGCGTGGCCGGAGCGCGGGCGCGGGTGTTGCCTGAGCGGACGCGCACGCGTTGCGGTCCCCCGCGGCGCGCGGGAAGGTCGAGACACAGCCTGTTCCCAGGGAGGTCGGTCATGCCCATCGCAACGGTGAACCCTGCGAACGGCGAGACGCTGAAGACGTACGAGGCCATGGGCGAGGAGGAGATCGAACGCCGGCTCCAGCTCGCCGAGGCCACGTTCCGTACGTACCGCACGTCGACGTTCGCCGAGCGCGCCCGCCTGCTGCACCGGGCGGCCGACCTGCTGGAGGCGGACCAGGCGGACATCGGGCGGGTGATGACCACCGAGATGGGCAAGCCGGTCAGGCAGGCCCGCGCGGAGGCGGCCAAGTGCGCCAAGTCGATGCGCTGGTACGCCGAGCACGCCGAGGAACTGCTGGCCGACGAGCTGCCCGCCGCCGACGACGTGCGGGACTCCGGCGCCTCGCGGGTCCTGGTCCGCTACCGGCCGCTGGGCCCGGTGCTCGCGGTGATGCCGTGGAACTTCCCGCTGTGGCAGGTGGTCCGCTTCGCGGCGCCCGCCCTGATGGCGGGCAACGTCGGCCTGCTCAAGCACGCCTCGAACGTCCCGCAGACCGCCCTCTACCTGGAGGACCTCTTCCATCGCGCGGGCTTCACCGAGGGCTGCTTCCAGACCCTGCTGATCGGCGCGGGCGCGGTCGACGGGATCCTGCGCGACGAGCGGGTCAAGGCGGCCACCCTCACCGGCAGCGAGCCGGCCGGCCGGGCGGTCGCGGCCACCGCCGGAGAGATGATCAAGAAGACGGTGCTGGAACTGGGCGGCAGCGACCCGTTCGTGGTGATGCCGTCCGCCGACGTCGAGCGCGCCGCGCAGGTCGCGGTGACCGCCCGGGTGCAGAACAACGGGCAGTCGTGCATCGCCGCAAAGCGGTTCATCGTGCACGCGGACGTCCACGACGAGTTCACCGAGCGCTTCACCGCGGCGATGAAGGCGCTGAAGGTCGGCGACCCGCTGCTGGAGAGCACCGAGGTCGGGCCGCTGGCGAACGAACAGGGGCGGGCCGACCTGGAGGAACTGGTCGACGACGCCCGGCGCAGCGGCGCCGCCGTGCTGTGCGGCGGCGAACGGCCCGAGGGACCGGGCTGGTACTACCCGCCGACCGTGCTGTCGGGGATCACGCGGGAGATGCGCATCCATCGCGAGGAGGCCTTCGGGCCGGTCGCCACGGTGTACCACGCGGGCGATCTGGAGGAGGCACTGCTGATCGCCAACGACTCCCCGTTCGGGCTGAGTTCGAACGTCTGGACCCGGGACGAGGCCGAGGTCGACCGGTTCGTACGGGACCTGGAGGCGGGCAGTGTGTTCGTGAACGGGATGACGGCCTCCCATCCGGCGTTCCCGTTCGGCGGGGTGAAGCGGTCGGGATACGGGCGCGAGCTCTCCGGGCACGGAATCCGCGAGTTCTGCAACATCACCACCGTATGGCAGGGAGCGTGAGCCTTCCGCGGCTACGATCCCCTTTGTGAACCGCGAAGTGACCCTGCCGCTGATCGTCGACGACCGCGGCACGTTGCAGGTGTCGGCGTCCGACGTCAGCAAGCTGCTGCGCACGGTGGGCGGCCGCTGGCTGCATCTGGTGGAGGCCGGTCAGGACGGCCTGGACGAGGACACGGTCGCGGCGCTGACCATCGAACTGGCCAAGCTGGCCGACCGGATCGACGTGGCGTGCATCGCGCACAGCAGCGGACAGCGGGGCTAGGCGGCCGACAGCGGGGACAGTTCGCCCCCTGAGGGGCTGCGCATCCGTGTGCCCCGCGCCGGGTGAACCGCCCCCGCGGCCTGTCGCGGCCGCGGCCGACGCCGCCCAGGGACGCACTCGACATGCCCCGCCCGCTCCGCCTCGGGGCCCCCGATTGGAGTAGTCCAGCGAGAGACCGTCGCCCTGTCGGGTGATCGTGGGTGGACCACCCTCACGGGTGAACCACCTTCTGACCGGAGGGCCTGCGAAGGGGTCCTCCGGACGGCGAAAGCAGGCACGGTCATGGCGACTTTGTGCAAACCCTCGGTGTCGGTCCCGGAGCACGTCATCACCATGGAGGAGACGCTCGAGCTGGCACGCAGCCACCACGAGGACCACCCGCAACTGCCCCTGGCCCTCCGTCTGATCGAGAACACGGGCGTACGCACCCGGCACATCGTGCAGCCGATCGAGGAGACCCTCAAACACCCGGGGTTCGAGGAACGCAACAAGCTCTACCAGGCCGAGGCGAAGGCCCGGGTCCCCGCGGTCATCCAGCGTGCGCTCGACGAGGCCGAACTGCTCACCACCGACATCGACGTGATCATCTACGTCTCGTGCACGGGCTTCATGATGCCCTCGCTCACGGCGTGGCTGATCAACGAGATGGCCTTCGACAGCACCACCCGTCAGATTCCCATCGCCCAGCTGGGCTGCGCGGCGGGCGGCGCCGCGATCAACCGGGCCCATGACTTCTGCACGGCGTACCCGGACGCCAACGCGCTCATCGTGGCCTGCGAGTTCTGCTCGCTGTGCTACCAGCCCACCGACCTCGGCGTCGGATCGCTGCTGTCCAACGGCCTGTTCGGGGACGGCATCGCCGCCGCCGCGGTCCGCGGCAGGGGCGGCACCGGCATCGAGCTGGAGCGCAACGGCTCGTACCTGATCCCCAAGACCGAAGAGTGGATCATGTACGACGTCCGGGCGACCGGCTTCCACTTCCTGCTGGACAAGCGGGTGCCCGCCACCATGGAGCCGCTCGCCCCGGCGCTCCACGACCTCGCGAACCTGCACGGCTGGAACGCGGCCGACCTGGACTTCTACATCGTCCACGCGGGCGGGCCCCGAATACTCGACGACCTCAGCAAGTTCCTGAAGGTCGATCCGCACGCCTTCCGGTTCAGCCGGGCCACGCTCACCGAGTACGGCAACATCGCCAGCGCCGTCGTCCTGGACGCGCTGCGCCGGCTGTTCGACGAGGGCGGCGCCGAGCACCGGGCGCGCGGGCTGCTCGCCGGGTTCGGCCCCGGCATCACGGCCGAGATGGCGCTGGGCCGGTGGACCGGTGGCGAAGGGGCGTCATGACCGAGAAGACGATCACCGAGACCCTGCCCCCGGTCCGGCACTGGCCGGCCCTCGATCTGACCGGTGTCGACTTCGACCCGGTCCTGACCGAGCTGATGAACGAGGGCCCGGTCACCCGCATCCAGCTACCCAACGGCGAGGGGTGGGCGTGGCTGGTCACCCGGCACGACGATGTGCGCACGGTGACCAACGACCCCCGGTTCGGCCGCGAGGCGGTCATGGACCAGCAGGTCACCCGGCTGGCCCCGCACTTCATCCCGGCCCGCGGCGCGGTCGGCTTCCTGGACCCGCCGGACCACACCAGGCTGCGCCGGTCGGTGGCCGCCGCCTTCACGGCGAAGGGGGTCGAACGGGTCCGGGAGAAGTCCCGTCTGCTGCTCGACGAGCTGGTCGACGAGCTGCTCCAGGACGGCCCGCCCGCGGATCTCACCGAGACGGTGCTCAGCCCGTTCCCCATCGCGGTCATCTGCGAGCTGATGGGCGTCCCGGCGGCCGACCGGCACGGCATGCACGCCTGGACCCAGCTGATCCTCTCCTCCTCGCACGGAGCACACGTCAGCGAGAAGGCCAAGGCCGAGATGGGCGCGTACTTCGCGGACCTGATCGGCCGGCGGGAGGACGGCACGGCCGAGGACGTGACCTCGCTGCTCGGCGCCGCCGTGGGCCGGGGCGAGATCACCCTGGAGGAGGCCGTGGGGCTCGCGGTGCTGCTCCAGATCGGCGGCGAGGCGGTCACCAACAACAGCGGGCAGATGTTCTACATCCTGCTGACCCGCCCGAACCTGGCCCGGCAGCTACGGGCCGAACCGGAGATCCGGCCGCAGGCCATCGACGAACTCCTGCGGTACATCCCGCACCGCAACGCGGTCGGTCTGTCCCGGATCGCGCTGGAGGACGTGGCGATCGGAGGCGTACGGATCCGGGCCGGTGATCCGGTCTACGTGTCCTACCTGGCCGCCAACCGTGACCCGGACGTCTTCCCGTACCCCGAGACGATCGACTTCTCGCGGTCGCCGAACCCGCATGTCGCGTTCGGCTTCGGTCCGCACTACTGCCCAGGCGGCATGCTGGCCCGCCTGGAGTCCGAGCTGCTCGTCGACGCGCTGCTCGACCGGATACCGGGGCTCGAACTGGCCGTTCCGCCGGAGAAGGTGCCGTTCCGCAAGGGCGCGCTGATCCGCGGGCCCGAGGCCCTGCCCGTCACCTGGTGAGCCCCCGATGACGACGACCGAGGGACTGCTGGTGCCGCCCGGCCACGGCCGGGTGGTCCAGAGTCCCGCGCAGCACGTGACGTTCAAGGTGACCGGCTCGCACTCGCGTACGGCCTCCACCTTCGAGGTGGTGGTCCCCCCGGGCTTCGACGTCGGTGCCCATGTGCACGCGCGCAGCGAGGAGTTGTTCTACGTCCTCGAGGGCGAGCTGGACGTGCTCGCCTTCGAGCCCCGCGTCCGCACGCCCGACAACTGGCGCACCTGGGAGTCGAGTTCGGGCAGCCGGGTGGTGCGGGCCACGGCGGGTACGGTGATCGTCGTACCGCCCGGTTGCCCGCACGCGTTCGCGAATCCGACGGAGACGCCCGCGAAGATGTTCTTCCAGGCGTCGCCGCCGCCGGACCACGAGCGCTACTTCGAGGAACTCCTGACGATCCTGGACGGCGAAGGCCCGCCGGACCACGAGGCGATCGAGGAACTGAGGATGCGCTACGACATCGAGCAGCTGACCCCGCTGCGGCACCGCTGAGCCACCGGGGCGCGGCTTTCCGGGGCGTGGGCCGGACCGGTCCACGCCCCGCCGCCGCGTGCTAGCGCACGGGCATCCCCGACAGGGTGCGGGCGATCACCAGGCGCTGGATCTCGCTGGTGCCCTCGAAGATGGTGTAGATCGCCGCGTCCCGGTGCATCCGCTCCACCGGGTACTCCCGGGTGTAGCCGTTGCCGCCCAGGATCTGGATGGCCTGTCCGGTCACCTTCTTCGCGGTCTCACTCGCGAACAGCTTCGACATCGAGCCCTCGGCCGACGTGAAGGGCCGGCCGTTGACCGCCATCCAGGAGGCCCGCCACACCAGCAGCCGGGCCGCGTCGATGGACGTGCGCATGTCGGCGAGCTGGAAGGCCACGCCCTGGTTGTCGATGATCGGCCGGCCGAACTGCTCGCGGGTCCTGGCGTAGTCGAGGGCGACCTCGTAGGCGGCGCGGGCGGTGCCCACGGCCATCGCGCCCACGGCCGGGCGGGACGCCTCGAAGGTGGCCATCGCGGCGTTCTTCACGCGCTCCCCGCCCGCCTTGGCCCGCTCGCGCGCCCGGGCGAGGCGCTCGTCCAGCTTCTCCTTGCCGCCCAGCAGGCAGGAACCGGGGACGCGTACGTTCTCCAGGACGACCTCGGCGGTGTGCGAGGCGCGGATGCCGTGCTTCTTGAACTTCTGTCCCTGGGACAGGCCCGGCGTGTTCGGCGGGACGATGAAGGACGCGTGGCCCTTGGAGCCGAGCTCGGAGTCGACCACGGCGACGACCACGTGCACGTTGGCGATGCCGCCGTTGGTCGCCCAGGTCTTCGTGCCGTTGATCACCCACTCGTCCTTGGCCTCGTCGTAGACGGCGCGGGTGCGCAGGGAGGCCACGTCGGAGCCGGCGTCGGGCTCGGAGGAGCAGAACGCGGCGACCTTCACGTCGTTCGGGTCGCCGTACATCTGCGGGATCCAGGTGCCGATCTGCTCCTCGGTGCCGTTGGCGAGGACGCCCACGGCGGCGAGGCCGGTGCCCACGATCGACAGGGCGATGCCCGCGTCGCCCCAGAACAGCTCCTCCATGGCCATGGGGATGCCGAGGCCGGTGGGGTCGAAGTACTGCTGGGCGTAGAAGTCGAGGGAGTAGATTCCGACCTTCGCGGCCTCCTGGATGACCGGCCAGGGAGTCTCCTCACGCTCGTCCCATTCGGCGGCCGCGGGGCGGATGACGTCGGCGGCGAAGCCGTGCAGCCAGTCCCGGACCTCATTCTGTTCGTCGTTGAGCTCCATGGTGAACTCGGCCATGTCCCCTCCAGCGGCGGCGCACGTGCATGTTACTTGCGGTAACGCGAGTCTGTTACCGACGGGTAGGCCATGTCAACTCCTGATGACCGGTCGGCAGCCCGTTCGATGTCAGGGAGGTGTTGAGTGTTAGTTTGCGCAGGCGTCACCGAACCAGCACGGGTGGGGAGAGCTCATGGACACCACACAGCGGACCGATCAGCAGCGGGCCGCCGACCGTCGACGGCGCGAGCTGCTGGAGGCCGCCGACCGCGTGGTGCTCCGCGACGGCCCGCAGGCGTCGATGAACGCCATCGCGGCGGAGGCCGGCATCACCAAGCCGATCCTCTACCGCCACTTCGGCGACAAGGGCGGACTGTACGCCGCCCTGGCCACCCGGCACACGGACGCCCTGCTCGCCTCGCTGCGGGCCGCGCTGGACGCGCCCGCCGAACGGCGCGAGCGGGTCGAGGCCACCCTCGACACCTACCTCGCGGCGATCGAGGCGCGCCCCCAGGTGTACCGGTTCCTGATGCACCCGGCGGAGGGCGGCCAGTCCGGCGACCAGGGCTTCGACGTGGGCAAGCACAGCGCGCCGCTGCTGCGCCGGATGGGCGAGGAGCTGGCCCAGGTGATCGAGGAGCGGGTGGATCTGGGTCCGGGCAGCCAGCAGCTGGCGCGGGTCTGGGGACACGGGATCGTCGGCATGATGCACGCGGCCGGCGACTGGTGGCTCGGCGAACGGCCGTGCTCGCGCGCCGAACTCGTGCGCAGTCTCGCCGATCTGCTGTGGGGCCGGCTGGCGGCGGCCGGCGACAAGGTGGGCGGCCCGGGGTTCTGAGACCCCGCGCCACCGGAGTCCGTCCTCGCGCGACGCGGCGGACGGGCCCGGCACACCCGCGCGCGGACGCCTCACCGGTGCCAGGGGGCCCGCTTCACCTGCCGCATCAGCCGGTGGCCGCGCCATCCCGTCACCCGGTCCGCGTACACCGCACCGTCCAGATGATCACATTCGTGTTGCAGACAGCGGGCGAAGAAGCCGGTCCCGTGCACGGTGACCGGCTCGCCCGTCACCGTGAACCCCTCGACGACCGCGTGGTCGTGGCGCTCGGTGCCCGCCTCCAGGCCCGGCAGGGACAGACATCCCTCCGGCCCGCGCAGCACCAGTCCGTCGGCCGTCACCAGCCGGGGGTTGACCACGTGCCCCAGGTGCCGGACGTCCTCGTCGTCCGGGCAGTCGTACACGAACACCCGCAGCGGCTCGCCGACCTGGTTCGCGGCCAGTCCCACCCCCTGCGCCGCGTACATCGTGGCGAACAGGTCCTCCACGAGCCGGGCCAGTTCGGGACCGAAGTCGGTGACCTCGGCGCAGGGGCTGTGCAGCACCGGGTCGCCGAGCAGGGTGAGGGGCCGGACTCGCCCGCGGGCGCCCGGGATCGGACCGTGTCGCATGGCGGCAAGGGTACGGTCCTGACAGCCACGCGGATGTCGCGTGGGTGCCGCGGGGGTGCCAGGGTTCGGGTGTGTGAATGGATCTCGATAGGCTGAGGTCCACACCACGTTGCCGAACGGCTTGAGGCGCGGCGCGTACGCAAGGAGGATCGAGAACTGATGGCAGGCAACTCGGACCCGCTCACGCCGCGGGCCAAGATCGCCGTGACCGCGGGCAAGGCGGTCGCGGCGGCATCGCGCGCAGCGGGGCGCGGCAGCGGTTCGGTGATCGGCGGACGGGTGGCGCTCAAGCTCGACCCCGACCTTCTCGCCCGGCTCGCCCAGCACCTGGACGTCGTCCTGGTGTCGGCGACCAACGGCAAGACGACCACCACCCGGCTGATCGCGGAGGCCCTGGGCGCCGCGGGCCCGGTCGTGTCCAACGCGCTCGGCGCGAACATGCCGGCCGGCATCACCTCGGCGCTCGCGGGCGGTTCGGAAGCCCGCTACGCGGTCATAGAGGTCGACGAGAAGTACCTCGCGGGCGTGGCCCGGGACACCGACCCGAAGTGCATCGCGCTGCTCAACCTCTCCCGCGACCAGCTCGACCGCGCGGCCGAGACGCGGATGCTGGCGGAGAACTGGCGTGAGGGCCTGGCCGGTTCCAAGGCCGTCGTCGTCGCCAACGCGGACGACCCGCTGGTCGTGTGGGCCGCGTCGTCGTCCGCCAATGTGATCTGGGTCGCAGCCGGGCAGATGTGGAAGGACGACGCCTGGTCCTGCCCGTCCTGCGGCGGTGTGATGCAGCGTCCGGGCGACGACTGGTTCTGCGGCGACTGCGGCTTCCGCCGGCCGTCGCCGAGCTGGGCGCTGTCGGGCGACCACGTCCTCGACCCGCACGGTTCGGCCTGGCCGATCCACCTCCAGCTGCCGGGACGCGCCAACAAGGCCAACGCCGCCTCCTCGGCCGCGGTCGCCGCCGTCTTCGGAGTGCCGCCGCAGGTGGCCCTGGAGCGGATGTACCAGGTACAGGCCGTGGCCGGCCGCTACGACGTCGTGCAGTTCATGCAGCGCGACCTGCGGCTGCTGCTCGCCAAGAACCCGGCCGGCTGGCTGGAGACGTTCTCCCTGATCGACCCGCCGCCGACCCCGGTGATCCTGTCGGTGAACGCGCGCGGCGCCGACGGCACGGACACCTCGTGGCTGTGGGACGTCGACTACACCCGGCTGACCGGCCACCCGATCTTCGTGATCGGCGACCGGAAGCTGGACCTCGCGGTGCGTCTGGAGGTCGCCAACCAGCACTTCCAGGTGTGCGAGAGCGTCGACCAGGCCGTGCAGATGGCGCCTCCCGGGCGGATCGAGGTCATCGCGAACTACACCGCCTTCCAGGACCTGCGCCGCCGCGTCGGCAACTGACCACCAAGGACGGTCATCTCATGAGCGACAACCAACTGCGGATCGTCTGGGTCTACCCCGACCTCCTCAGCACCTACGGCGACCAGGGCAACGTCCTCGTCGTGGAACGCCGGGCCCGCCAGCGCGGCCTCGACGTGGCCCGGCTGGACGTACGCAGCGACCAGCCGATCCCGACCTCCGGCGACATCTACCTCATCGGTGGCGGCGAGGACCGGCCGCAGCGGCTCGCGGCCGAGCGGCTGCGCCGCGACGGGCACCTGTACCGGGCCGTCGAGAACGGCGCGATCGTGTTCTCGGTGTGTGCCGGCTACCAGATCCTCGGCCAGGAGTTCGTCAACGACCTGGGCCAGCGCGAGCCGGGTCTCGGGCTGCTGGACGTGACCACGGTGCGCGGTACCGGCGAGCGCTGCGTCGGCGACGTGCTCGCGGACATCGACTCGCGCCTCGGTCTGCCCCCGCTGACCGGCTTCGAGAACCACCAGGGCGTCACCCAGCTCGGCCCCACCGCCCGTCCCTTCGCCCAGGTGCGGATCGGCCGGGGCAACGGCACGGGGGACGGCACGGAGGGCGCGTACAACGACACGGTCTTCGGCACCTACATGCACGGGCCCGTACTCGCCCGCAACCCTCAGGTCGCGGACCTGCTGCTGAAGCTGGCCCTCGACGTGAACGCGCTGCCGCCGATCGACGACCACTGGTACGAGGCGCTGCGCAACGAGCGGATCGCGGCCGCGCAGCAGCCTGCCTGAACGTCTCTGCACAGGCCCGTCGGACACCTTTCGGACACCCGTCCGATGCCCGTCCGACGGGCCTTGTGCACAGGTGAGCGGGCCCGTCTGACACCCCGTCCGCACAGGTGAGCGGGCCCGTCCAGCAGGCGGACGCACGGTGCGGTCCCGCCCCCTCCTGACGCTAGGGTGGCGACGTCCGTGCCGGACAGCGTGGTTCGGCCCCCGGCCCACGTGGAGAAGGTTGTTCGGGCTATGCGCATTGGTGTCCTCACGTCCGGCGGCGACTGCCCCGGCCTGAACGCCGTCATCCGGTCCGTCGTGCACCGTGCCGTGGTCGACCACGGCGACGAGGTCATCGGCTTCCGGGACGGCTGGCGGGGTCTCCTGGAGTGCGACTACCTCAAGCTCGACCTCGACGCGGTGGGCGGCATCCTGGCCCGCGGCGGCACCATCCTCGGCTCCTCCCGGGTCCGCCCCGAGCATCTGCGGGACGGCGTGGAGCGCGCCCGGGGCCATGTCGAGGAGCTCGGTCTCGACGCGATCATCCCGATCGGCGGTGAGGGCACGCTGAAGGCGGCCCGTCTGCTGTCGGACAACGGCCTGCCCATCGTCGGCGTGCCGAAGACCATCGACAACGACATCGCGGTCACCGACGTCACCTTCGGCTTCGACACGGCCGTCGGGGTCGCGACCGAGGCCCTGGACCGGCTGAAGACCACCGCCGAGTCCCACCAGCGCGTGCTGATCGTGGAGGTCATGGGCCGTCACACCGGCTGGATCGCGCTGCACTCGGGCATGGCGGCCGGCGCCCACGCCATCGTCGTACCGGAACGGCCCTTCGACATCGACGAGCTGGCGCGGCGGGTCGGGGAGCGCTTCGAGGCCGGCAAGCGGTTCGCGATCGTCGTGGCCGCGGAGGGCGCCAAGCCGAGGGCCGGCTCCATGGACTTCGACGAGGGCGGCAAGGACGTCTACGGCCACGAGCGGTTCGCCGGGATCGCCCGTCAGCTCTCCGTGGAGCTGGAGGAGCGCCTCGGCAAGGAGGCCCGGCCGGTCATCCTCGGACACGTCCAGCGCGGCGGCACGCCCACCGCGTACGACCGCGTGCTGGCCACCCGCTTCGGGTGGCACGCGGTGGAGGCCGTGCACCGCGGCGAGTTCGGCATGATGACCGCGCTGCGCGGCACGGACATCGTGATGGTGTCGCTGGCGGAGGCCGTGAAGACGCTGAAGACGGTCCCGGAGGAGCGCTACGCCGAGGCGGAGTGCGTGCTCTAGGCGCTTTTGCGGCTTCAGCCGCCCCCGGCCGCAGTGGCGGCCGGGGGCGGCTTTAGTCTGGGTGCGGACAGACAGCTGTGGACAGACAGCGCGCAACCCCCACGAACCAGGAGCCGGCGGATGGATCACAGCGGGCACGGCATGACCATGGATCTGCCGCCGTTCACGCTGGGACGAGGTCTTCAGTGGTCGGCGGACCCCTTCTTCCTCGTGGCCTGCCTGCTGGCACTGGCCCTGTACGGCTGGGGGGTCGTCAGACTGCGGCGGCGCGGGGACGCCTGGCCGGTCGGCCGGACCGTGTCGTTCACCGTCGGGGTGCTGACGGTGATGGCGGTGATGTGCACCGCGCTGAACGACTACGGGATGGTCATGTTCAGCGTGCACATGGTGCAGCACATGGTGATCAGCATGCTGTCGCCGATCCTGATCCTGCTCGGCGCCCCGGCCACCCTGGCGCTGCGCGCGCTGCCGGTCGCGGACCGGGGCCGCAAGGGGCCGCGCGAGCTGCTGCTGGCGCTGCTGCACAGCCGCTACATGCGGGTGATCACGCATCCGGCGTTCACGATCCCGATGTTCATCGCGAGCCTGTACGCCCTGTACTTCTCCCCGCTGTTCGACTTCCTGATGGGCTCCCGGGCCGGGCACATCGCGATGATGGTGCACTTCCTCGCCGTCGGCGTGGTGTTCTTCTGGCCGATCATCGGCGTGGACCCGGGGCCGAACCGGCCGGGTCATCTGATGCGGATGCTGGAGCTGTTCGCGGGCATGCCGTTCCACGCGTTCTTCGGCATCGCGCTGATGATGGCGTCGTCGCCGATGGTCGACAGCTTCCGCAACCCGCCCGCCTCGCTCGCCATCGACGCCCTCTCCGACCAGAACGCGGCCGGCGGCATCGCCTGGGCGTTCAGCGAGATCCCCTCGGTGCTGGTGCTGATCGCACTGCTGTTCCAGTGGTACGGGTCCGAGCAGCGGCAGGCCAAGCGCTCGGACCGGGCCGCGGAGCGCGACGGGGACAAGGAGCTGGAGGCGTACAACGCCTATCTGGCCTCCCTGAACGCACAGGGACGCTGAGGCGGACGCACGGGCGGTACGGCCTGGCCGGATCCGGGGCACCATGGAGGAGGACGAACCCTGAGCAGGGTGTCCTGAGGAGGGTGTCGCGATGCCCGGTTCCACGGACGGTTCCACGAGAGCGATGGGGGTGCTCACCCTCGGCGGGCTCGTCGTGGTGACGGCCTACACGGTGGCGCTCGGCAGCAACGGCTGGCTGTGGTTCGGCTGGGTCGTGCTGGGACTGCTCACCCTCGCCATGATCATCACCGACGGCCGGCCGGCGTAGAGCTCCGGAGCTCTACGCCCTGAGCACGCCGGGGCTCACGTCCCGGTCAGCCGGCCCGCCGAGTGCACGCCCGGCTGGTACTTCGGCAGCCGGGCGGTGATCTTCATGCCCGCCCCCACCGCGGTCTCGATGACCAGACCGTGGTCGTCGCCGTAGACCTGCCGCAGCCGGTCGTCGACGTTCGACAGTCCGATGCCGCCGGACGGGCTGACCTCGCCCGCGAGGATGCGGCGCAGCAGGGCGGGGTCCATGCCGGCGCCGTCGTCCTCGATGACCACCAGGGCCTCGGCGCCCGCGTCCTGCGCGGTGATCTGGATGCGGCACGCGTCGGCCTTGCCCTCCAGGCCGTGCTTGACGGCGTTCTCGACGAGGGGCTGGAGGCAGAGGAAGGGCAGCGCCACCGGCAGCACCTCGGGGGCGATCTGAAGGGTGACGGAGAGCCGGTCGCCGAAGCGGGCCCGGACCAGCGCCAGGTAGTGGTCGATGGCGTGGAGCTCGTCGGCGAGGGTGGTGAACTCGCCGTGCCTGCGGAACGAGTAGCGGGTGAAGTCGGCGAACTCCAGCAGCAGCTCCCGGGCGCGCTCGGGGTCGGTGCGCACGAAGGAGGCGATGACCGCGAGCGAGTTGAAGATGAAGTGCGGGGAGATCTGGGCCCGCAGAACCTTGATCTCGGCCTCGATCAGCCGGGTCCGGGACTGGTCGAGGTCGGCCAGCTCCAGCTGCACGGACACCCAGCGGGCGACCTCGCCGGCCGCCCGGAGCAGGACCGCGGACTCGCGCGGCGCGCAGGCGACGAGCGCGCCGCGCACCCGGTCGTCGACGGTGAGCGGGGCGACCACGGCCCAGCGCACCGGGCAGTCGGGGGCGTCGCAGTCCAGCCGGAACGCCTCGCCCCGGCCGCTCTGGAGGGGGCCGGCGAGCCGCTCCCTGACCTCGGCCCGGTGGTGGCTGCCCGCGCCGTCCCAGACGAGGACGTCCTGGTCGTCGGCGAGGCACAGCGCGTCCGTGCCGAGCAGCGACCGCAGGGTGCGGGCCGATCTGCGGGCCGTCTCCCCGGTGAGGCCCTCGCGCAGCGGGGGTGCGGCAAGGGACGCGGTGTGCAGGGTCTCGAAGGTGGCGTGCTCGACGGGGGTGCCGAGGCCGCCCTGGCTCTCCGGGCGTGCCGTGCGCCGTCCCAGCCAGAATCCGGCGGCCAGCAGGGGCAGCGCGGCCACGCACAGGCCCGCCAGGAATCCGCTCACGCCCGCGCCTCCGGCCGCAGTTCCTCGGTGCGCAGTTCCTCCGGCAGATGGAAGCGCGCCAGCACGGCCGCCGTGCCGGCCGGTACCCGCCCCGGGGTCGCGAGGGACACCAGCACCATGGTGAGGAAGCCCAGCGGTACGGACCACAGGGCGGGCCAGGCGAGCAGGGCGTGCGGCGGTCCGCCGGTGCCCGGGAAGCCCGCCATGGTCGCGGTGACCGCCACGAACGCCGAGCCGCCGCCCACCAGCATCCCGGCGGCCGCGCCGGGCGGGGTCAGCCGCCGCCACCAGATGCCGAGGACCAGCAGCGGGCAGAACGACGACGCGGAGACGGCGAAGGCGAGCCCGACCGCGTCGGCCACGGGCAGGCCGCCGACCAGGACGCTGGCGGCCAGTGGTACGGCCATGGCGAGCACCGTGCCGAGCCGGAAGTGCGGGACGCCGCGTGCGGGCAGGACGTCCTGGGTGAGGACGCCGGCCACGGCCATGGTCAGCCCCGACGCGGTGGACAGGAACGCGGCGAAGGCGCCCCCGGCGACCAGGGCGCCGAGCAGTTCCCCGCCCAGGCCCCCGATCAGCCGTTCGGGCAGCAGCAGTACGGCGGCGTCAGCGTCGCCGGTCAGGGTGAGCTCGGGGGCGTACAGCCGGCCGAGCGCGCCGTAGACCGGGGGCAGCAGGTAGAAGGCGCCGATCAGGACGAGGACCGCGACGGTCGTGCGGCGGGCGGCGACCCCGTGCGGGCTGGTGTAGAAGCGGACGACTACGTGCGGCAGGCCCATGGTGCCGAGGAAGGTGGCGAGGATCAGCCCGTACGTGGCGTACAGCGGGCGCTCCTCGCGGCCCGCGGCCAGCGAGGTCGACATGCCGGCCCGGCCGCCGTGGTCGGCCGCGGGCACCGTGCTGCCCTCGGTGAAGGTCAGCCGGGTGCCCCGCTCGATGCGGTGGACGCCGGCCGGCAGGTCGACCCGGGTGCCGTCCAGGGGCCGCCCGTCGACGGTGCCGCTGACGGCCACGGTCAGCGGCCGGTCCAGCATCAGGTCGAGGGTGGAGTCGAAGCGCACCACGCCCTGCCTGCGGAAGGCGGCGGGCTCCTCGAAGGCGTGCGTGGGCGCGCCGTCGCCCTGCCAGGCGAGGACCAGGAAGAGGGCGGGGACCAGCAGGGCGGTGAGCTTCAGCCAGTACTGGAAGGCCTGGACGAAGGTGATGCTGCGCATGCCGCCGGCGGCCACGGTCGCCACCACGACGACCGCCACGATCACCCCGCCGAGCATCCCGGGCGCTCCGGTCAGCACGGTCAGCGTCAGTCCCGCGCCCTGGAGCTGGGGCAGCAGATACAGCCAGCCGACGCCCACGACGAAGGCGCCCGCGAGCCGCCGTACGGCCTGGGAGGCGAGCCGTGCCTCGGCGAAGTCGGGGAGGGTGTAGGCGCCGGAGCGGCGCAGCGGGGCGGCGACGAACAGGAGCAGGACCAGGTATCCGGCGGTGTAGCCGACGGGGTACCAGAGCATGTCGGGGCCCTGGACCAGGACGAGCCCGGCGATGCCGAGGAAGGAGGCGGCGGAGAGGTACTCGCCGCTGATGGCGGCCGCGTTGAGGCGGGGTCCGACGGTGCGGGAGGCGACGTAGAAGTCGGAGGTGGTGCGCGATATGCGCAGCCCGAACGCGCCGACGAGGACGGTGGCGACCACGACGAGGGCGACGGCGGGGACGGCGTAGCCGGAGTTCACGGCGCTCAGCGGTCCTCCACCAGGAGCACGAAGTCCCGCTCGTTGCGTTCGGCCCGGCGTACGTACCAGCGGGCGAGCAGCACGAGGGGGACGTAGAGGCAGAAGCCGAGGACGGCCCATTCGAGGCGGCGGGCGTCCGGCATGGCGGCGAAGAGCAGCGGGAGCGGGCCGACGAGCAGCACGAGGACGGCGAACACGGCCAGCGCGGCCCGTAGTTGAGTGCGCATCAGGGAGCGGACGTAGGTGTGGCCGAGGGTGGTCTGCTCGGCTATCTCGGTGCGGGGGCGGTAGTAGCCGGAGGCTCGTCCGGTGCGGCGGGGCGGGCCGGTGACGACGACGCGGCGCTCGGCGGGGTCCTGGGGCACGGATTCCTTCCTAGCTGGTCGGGCGGCGCATCAGCAGGTCCCTCAGCTCGCGTGCGTGGCGGCGGCTGACCTGGAGCTCCTCGGTGCCGATCCGGACGCTCACCGTACCCGCGTCCAGGCGGAGTTCGCCGACGTGGCGCAGCGCGACCAGGTGGCGGCGGTGGATGCGGACGAATCCGCGCGAGCGCCAGCGCTCCTCCAGGGTGGACAGCGGGATGCGGACGAGGTGGCTGCCGCGGCCGGTGTGCAGCCGGGCGTAGTCGCCGTGCGCCTCGACATGGGTGATGTCGTCGACCGCGACGAAACGGGTCACGCCGCCCAGTTCGACCGGGAGTTGGTCGGGGTCGGGTTCGTGCACGGGGAACCGGGCGGTGGTGCCGCGCAGTTCGGCGGCCCGTCGTACCGCCTCGGCGAGGCGTTCCTTGCGGACCGGTTTGAGCACGTAGTCGACGGCCTTCAGGTCGAAGGCCTGGACGGCGAAGTCCTCGTGGGCGGTGACGAACACGATCAGCGGCGGCCGGGCGAAGCCGGTCAGCAGCCGGGCCAGGTCGAGGCCGTCGAGACCGGGCATGTGGATGTCGAGGAAGACGACGTCGACGGCCTCGGGGCCGTGCGGGCCGGACTCCAGGGCGCGGTTGATGCGCCGCAGCGCCTCGGTCGCGTCGCCGGCGCCCTGCACGCTGCCGATCCGGGGGTCCGCGTTGAGCAGGTAGAGCAGTTCCTCCAGCGAGGGGCGTTCGTCGTCGACGGCGAGGGCGCGCAGCATGAAGGTGGAGTGTAGGAGCAATCGGTACGTCTGGACATGTGCCCTGCGTGTGGGTTCGCGCTGGATACAGTGCGGCCATGAACAGCAGGCCCACGTCGTTCGACGAGCTCGACCGGAAGATCCTCACCGCGCTGATGGCGAACGCCCGGACCAGTTTCGCCGAGATCGGCGCGGCGGTCGGTCTGTCCTCGACGGCCGTGAAGCGCCGGGTGGACCGGCTGCGGGACACGGGGGTGATCACGGGGTTCACGGCCACGGTGAAGCCGTCGGCGCTGGGCTGGAGCACGGAGGCGTACGTCGAGGTGTACTGCGAGGGCGCGGCGCCGCCGCGGCGGCTGGCGGAGGTGGTGCGCAACCATCCGGAGATCACCGCGGCGATGACGGTGACGGGCGGCGCCGACGCGCTGCTGCATGTGCGGGCCCGGGACGTGGACCACTTCGAGGAGGTGCTGGAGCGGATCCGTGTGGAGCCGTTCATCCGGAAGACGATCAGCGTGATGGTGCTCTCCCACCTGCTGCCGGAGAGCCCGGAGGCGGGCGCGAGCCAGCCGGCTCCCACCGAGCCCGTGCAGGACGCAGCAGACATGCGCCGACCGGCGTAAAGACGCAGCGATGCTGCGTGAACACGCAGGGTTCGTTCCTTGTCGTGCGGTTCTGTCACTTCTTACCTTGGTGTACACCCTCAGTCGTTACCCGTAGGAAGCGGAGGAACCCCTCTGTGTCCGAAAGCCGTGTGCCACGCTCCCGGCGTTTCCTGGTCTGCGAACCCAGACACTTCGCCGTGCAGTACGCGATCAATCCCTGGATGCATCCCGACACCCATGTCGACGTCGATCTGGCCCAGGAGCAGTGGCGGGCGCTGATCGGCGCCTACCGGGCCCACGGCCACACCGTCGAGACGGTGGAGCCGGTGGCCGGGCTGCCAGACATGGTCTTCGCCGCGAACTCGGCGGTCGTCGTCGGCGGCCGGGTCTTCGGCTCGCTGTTCCACGCGCCCGAACGGCGCCCCGAGGCCGTGCACTACGACACGTGGTTCAAGACCGCGGGCTTCACCGTGCACCGTCCCGAGTCGGTCTGCGAGGGAGAGGGCGACCTGGTCTGGACGGGCCGGTACCTGCTGGCCGGCACCGGCTTCCGCACGACCCGTGAGGCGCACCGGGAGGTGCAGGAGTTCTTCGGCCGGCCGGTGATCGGCCTGACGCTGGTGGACCCGTACTTCTACCACCTGGACACGGCGCTGTTCGTCCTCGGCGAGGGCCGCGACGCCGACATCGTGTACTACCCGCAGGCGTTCTCGCCGGGCAGCCGCGAGGTGCTGGAGCGGCTGTTCCCGGACGCCGTCCTGGCCACCCGCGAGGACGCGCTGGCGTGGGGCCTGAACTCGGTGTCCGACGGCCGTCACGTGTTCATCGCGCCGCAGGCCGAGGCGCTGGCCGCCCGGCTGGCCGAGCGCGGCTACGTCCCCGTCCCCGTCGACCTGTCCGAGTTCCACAAGGCCGGCGGCGGCATCAAGTGCTGCACCCAGGAGATCCGCTGATGACCGCACCCGCCCGTACGCTCCCGGACAGCCGCACCTCGGCCGACCTGATCCGCGCGGAGGAGCCCGTCCTCGCGCACAACTACCATCCGCTGCCCGTGGTCGTCTCCCGGGCCGAGGGCGTCTGGGTGGAGGACGTCGAGGGCCGCCGCTATCTCGACATGCTGTCCGGCTACTCGGCGCTCAACTTCGGCCACCGCCATCCGGCGCTGATCGAGGCGGCGCACCGCCAGCTCGACCGGCTGACCCTGACCTCGCGCGCGTTCCACAACGACATGCTCGCCGGATTCGCCGAGCGGCTCGCCGCGCTGACCGGTCTGGACATGGTGCTGCCCATGAACACCGGCGCGGAGGCGGTGGAGAGCGCGATCAAGGTGGCCCGCAAGTGGGCGTACGAGGTCAAGGGCGTGCCCGCCGACCGGGCCACGATCGTGGTCGCGGCGGACAACTTCCACGGCCGTACGACGACGATCGTCGGCTTCTCCACGGACGAGACGGCGCGCGCCGGTTTCGGCCCCTTCACGCCGGGCTTCCGGGTGGTGCCGTACAACGACCTGGCGGCGCTGCGGGCGGCGGTCGACGAGACGACGGCCGCGGTGCTCATCGAGCCGATCCAGGGCGAGGCGGGCGTCGTGATCCCGGACGACGGCTATCTGGCCGGTGTCCGGGAGCTGACCCGGCGCGAGAACTGCCTGTTCGTCGCGGACGAGATCCAGTCGGGGCTGGGCCGCACCGGCCGCACCCTCGCGGTCGAGCACGAGGGGGTCGTCCCGGACGTCCTGCTGCTGGGCAAGGCGCTGGGCGGCGGCATCGTGCCAGTGTCGGCCGTGGTGGCCCGCCGGGAGGTCCTCGGCGTGCTGCGGCCGGGCGAGCACGGCTCCACGTTCGGCGGCAACCCGCTCGCCGCCGCGGTCGGCACGGCGGTCGTCGAGCTGCTGGAGACGGGCGAGTTCCAGCGCCGGGCCGCCGAACTGGGCACGGCCCTGCGCGTCGGCCTGACCGCGCTGACCGGCCAGGGCGTGGTCGGCTTCCGCGCCCGGGGGCTGTGGGCGGGCGTCGACATCGACCCGGCCATCGGCACCGGCCGCGAGATCAGCGAGCGCCTGATGCGCGAGGGGATCCTGGTCAAGGACACCCACGGTTCCACGATCCGGCTGGCACCGCCGCTGACGATCACCGGCGAGGAACTGGCCGGTGCGCTCACCGCCCTGGCGAAGGTGCTCACGCAGGCGGCCTGATCCGGGCCCGCGCGACCCCGTCCGTTCGAGCCCGTCCGGCTCCTACGGACGGGGTCGCCGTGTCCTGCGGTGGCGCGGGCGCCTGCGGTTGCGCAGGGTGAGACTGTCGAGTGGGGGTGGACCACACTCATACGCCAGAGAGGCCGGCCGTGAGCGCACACGAGGAGCACGACGTGGCTCGCCCGCGCTTCGACGTGGCCGACGCCGCGCCCCTGCTGCTCGACGCGAAGGGCGTGGTGACCGGCTGGACGGACGGTGCCCGGCGGCTGCTGGCGTACCCGGCCGCGGAGGCGGTCGGCCGGGGGCTGGCCGACCTGCTCGGCGAGCGGGACGCGCCGCGGGTGCCGGAGCTGGTCGAGCAGTGCCGTGCGCACGGCGGCTGGGCGGGACTGCTCACCGTCCGGGCCGGCGACGGGCGCCCGGTCACCGTCATGGCCCGGCTGGTGCGGGCCGAGGACGGCGCGGGCCCGGCCCGGCTGCTGATGCTGTTGTCGGAGCTGTCCGGGGCGGCGGGCCTGGACCTGAGCCGCGGCATGCTGGAACAGCTGGTCCAGTCGCCGATCGGTATCGCGATCGTGGACCGGGACCTGCGCTGCGTGTGGTCCAACGAGGCCCTCGCGCAGTTCGGCGGCGGGGCCCCGCAGCAGCGCCTGGGCCTGCGGATCTCGGACATCCAGCCGGGCCTGGACACCGACCGCATGGAAGCCCGGATGCGGCACGTGCTGGAGACCGGGGAGACGGTGACCGGCTACGAGCACGTGGGCCGCGTACGGTCCGCGCCGCACCGCGAGACGGCCCACATGATGTCGTTCACCCGTCTGGAGGACGAGCAGGGCCACCCGGTGGGCGTGTACTACACGGTCATGGACATCACCGAGCTGCACCGGGCTCGGCGGCGGCAGGCGCTGCTGGACCGGTGCGGCGAGCACATCGGCCGCAGCCTGGACATCATGCGCACCGCGCAGGAGCTGGCCGACGTGGTGGTCCCCGCCTTCGCCGACTTCGTCACCGTGGACCTGCTGGAGCCGGTACTGCGCGGCGCCGAGCTCGCGCCCGGACCCCTGCGCGACGTGGACCCGCTGCGGCTTCGCCGGGTCGCCCAGCGGTCCGCGCAGGCGAACATGCCCGAGGCCGTCGTCGCCATCGGGCAGACCGCCGCCTACGCGGCCGGGTCCCCTCCGGTGCGGTGCCTGTCCACCGGCACCTCGTGGCACGAGGAACGCCTCGACCCGCTGGCCCGGGAGTGGGCGACGAACATCCCGGCGGGCAAGGAAGCCACGTTCGTGGAGCTGGGGCTGCACAGTGTGCTGATCGTGCCGCTGCGGGCGCGCGGCATCACCCTCGGAATCACCCTGCTCTACCGGCGGCACCGCCAGGAGCCCTTCGACGAGAACGACCTGGCCCTGGCCGAGGACATCGCCTCGCGGGCGGCCGTGTGCGTCGACAACGCCCGCCGCTACACCCGCGAGCGCCTGTCCGCGCTCGTCCTCCAGCGCAATCTGCTGCCGCGCAGGCTGCCCGAGCAGGACGCGGTGGAGGCGGCCGCCTGCTACCGGCCCGCCGACGAGCTGACGGGCCTCGGAGGCGACTGGTACGACCTCATCACGCTGTCCGGCGCGCGGGTGGCCCTGGTGGTGGGCGAGGTGCTCGGCCACGGGATCCAGGCCGCCGCGGCCATGGGGCGGCTGCGGACCGCCGTGGACACCCTGGCCGCGCTCGACCTCCCGCCGGACGAGGTGCTCGGCCATCTGGACGACCTGGTCGCCCGCTCGGCGCGCGAGGAGGTGACCGGGGCGGACCCCGAGGGGGGCGACGAGGCCGGGACCCTGGGCGCCGGGTGCCTGTACGTCGTCTACGACCCGGTCGAGGGACGCTGCGGGATGGCCGCCGCGGGCCATCCCGCGCCGGTGGTGATCGCGCCGGACGGCGGCATCACCTTCATCGAGCTCCCCCAGGGGCCGCCGCTGGGGGTGGGCGGTCCGCCCTTCGAGGCGGTGGAGCTGACCCTGGAGGAGGGCAGCACCCTGGTCCTGCACACCGACGGTCTGCTGGCGCACAGTACGCAGGAGCAGTTCGCCGACGCGGACCGCGACCGGCTGCGCACGGCCCTGGAGCGTCCGTCGCCCAGCCTGGAGCTGCGCTGCCGGGACGTGATCGAGGCGCTGGTGCCGACCGGGCCGCACGACGACGTCGCCCTGCTGATGGCCCGCACCCGGCGACTGGACGCCGGGCACCTCGCGTCCTGGGACCTGCCGGCCGATCCGGAGGTCGTCGCCGAGGCCCGCAGGTCGGCCACCCGGCAACTGGCGCAATGGGGGCTGAAGGAGCTGACGTTCAGCACGGAACTGGTCGTCAGCGAGCTGGTCACCAACGCGATCCGGCACTCGGCAGGCCCGATCCGGCTCCGGCTGATCCGGGGGCACGCCCTGGTGTGCGAGGTCTTCGACGGCTCCGCCACCGCGCCGCATCTGCGCCATGCGCGCACCACGGACGAGGGCGGGCGCGGCCTGCTGCTGGTCTCCCAGTTCGCCGACCGGTGGGGGACGCGCTTCGTCCCCGACGGCAAGATCATCTGGGCCGAGCAGTCCCTGGCCGGGCACACGGGATGACACGTCGCGCTCCTGCCGGAGGCCGCCGCCGCCCTCGCGTGTCCCCCGCGCACGGACATGCCGACGAGATTGCCTGGACCTGCGCATCGCGGGAAGCTTGCGAAAGCACGTCGGTCGACCGTGGAGGGGTGAGAGGCGAGCCGTGATCTACTACGTCCTGAAGTACGTGGTGCTGGGCCCCCTGCTGAGAGTGCTCTTCCGTCCCCGGATCGAAGGCCTGGAACACGTACCGGCGTCGGGCGCGGCCATCGTCGCGGGCAACCATCTCTCCTTCGCCGACCACTTCCTGATGCCCGCGATCCTCAAGCGGCGCATCACCTTCCTCGCGAAGTCCGAGTACTTCACCGGCTCGGGCCTGAAGGGCCGGCTGACCGCCGCGTTCTTCCACAGCATCGGGCAGATCCCGGTGGACCGCACCGGCAAGGAGGCGGGGCAGGCCGCGATCCGCGAGGGCCTGGGCGTGCTGCGCAAGGGCGAACTGCTGGGCATCTACCCGGAGGGCACCCGGTCGCACGACGGGCGGCTGTACAAGGGCAAGGTCGGCGTGGCGGTGATGGCCCTGCGGGCCGGTGTGCCGATCGTGCCGTGCGCGATGATCGGCACCTTCGAGGCACAGCCGCCGGGCCGGGTCCTGCCGCGCATCCACCCCGTGGCGATCCGCTTCGGCAAGCCGCTGGACTTCTCCCGCTACGCGGGGATGGAGAACGAGAAGGCGATCCTGCGCGCCGTCACCGACGAGCTCATGTACGCCATCCTGGCGCTGTCCGAGCAGGAGTACGTCGACCGGTACGCGGCCGACGTCAAGGCCGAACTGGCGGGAGACCCGACGGCCCGGCAGCCCAGGTTCCCGAGGATGCCGCTGAGTTGAGGACGGCGTTCACCGGACTCGCGTGTGTCTACGCCGAATTGTTCGACTACGCCGCGGAGGACGCCTGGCTGGACGCCCGGTCCTGAGCGAGGGGCGGCGGGGACGTGTCCCCGCCACCCCTCGCTGGTGTACGGCAGCCGGTTACGCCTTCGGCGTGGCGTGCGGCGCGCAGGTCACGTCCGCGGCGTCCACCTTGCCGGTGAGCAGGTAGGTGTCCACCCGGGTGTTGATGCAGGGGTTCACCAGGCCGGTCACACCGTGCGAGCCGGCGTCCTTCTCGGTGATCAGACGCGAGCCCTTGAACCGCTGGTGCAGCTCGACGGCACCCGCGTAAGGCGTGGCGGCGTCACGCTGCGACTGCACGATCAGCACCGGCGGCAGACCCTTGCCGGTCTTCACGTTCACCGGGGTCTGCTGCTTGACGGGCCAGGTGGCACACGGCAGGTTCATCCACGCGTTGGCCCACGTCATGAACGGGTAGGCCTTGTTGAGCCGCGTGTTGTCGCGGTCCCACTTCTTCCAGCTGGTGGGCCACTTGGCGTCGGTGCACTCGACGGCCGTGTAGACGGCGTTGCCGTTCTCCGAGGCGATGTTGCCCGCGGTGTCGGACAGGTCGGGAGCGGCGGCGTCGACCAGCGCCTGGGTGTCACCGGCGACGTACTTGGCGAAGACGTCGGCGACCGGCACCCACGAGGAGTCGTAGTACGGGGCGCTCTGGAAGAAGGAGATCAGCTCGGCCGGGCCGACGACCCCGCCGATGGGGCTCTTCTTCGCGGCGGCCCGCACGTCCAGCCACTTCGCCTGGACCGCGGCACGCGTGGTGCCCAGGTGGAAGGTGGCGTCGTTGGCGGCGACCCAGTCCTCCCAGTCCTTCCAGCGGCCCTCGAACGCGATGTCCTGCTCCAGGTTGGCCTGGTACCAGATGTTCTCGCGCGACGGGTTGACGACGCTGTCCACGATCATGCGCCGGACATGGCCCGGGAAGAGCGTGCCGTAGACGGCGCCGAGGTAGGTGCCGTAGGAGACGCCCAGGTAGTTGAGCTTCTTCTCGCCGAGCGCGGCCCGGATGACATCCAGGTCGCGGGCGGTGTTCGGCGTGGTCATGTACGGCAGCATCTCGCCGCTGCGCTCGTAGCAGCCGTCCGCGTACTCGGCGGCCAGCTTGCGCTGGGCACGCTTGTCCGCCTCGGAGTCCGGCACCGGGTCGGCCTTGGGCGCCTTGACGAACTCCTGCGGGTCGATGCAGGAAATGGGCGCGGAGTGGCCGACGCCGCGCGGGTCGAAGCCCACGAAGTCGTACGCCTTGGCCGTGTTGGCCCACAGCGCGCTCTTGGTGGTGACCCGGCGCGGGAAGCGCATACCGGAGCCGCCGGGGCCGCCGGGGTTGTACACGAGGGCGCCCTGGCGCTCCTCCTTGGTACCCGTGTTGCCGATCCGGTCGACGGCCAGCTCGATCTTCTTGCCGTCGGGCCGGGCGTAGTCGAGCGGGACCGTGACGTAACCGCACTGGATCGGCTTCTCGAAGCCCCAGTCCGCGGGACAGTCCTTCCAGTCGATCCCCGCCTTCGCGGCGCGCTCCGCGGCGATCGCGGCACCGCGGGCCTCGCGGTCCTGGCCGGGGCGGCTCTGCGCGTTCGCCGCGGGCGCCGCGAAGGCGCCGGCTATCAGGGTCGCGGTGACCAGCGCTCCGGCCGAACCGAGCGCGGTCTTTCGATTCCTCGGTCTGATGTCCCTCAAGTGGGCACTCTCCGTATCTGGTTATTGACTGCAGAGGGATCATTTCGGCTGTGAGGTCCCTGAGAACAGGGTTCGTTGACCTTCTTTGCCAATCCGATAACCGGGTGCCATGTTCCGGTTACCGGATGACCGGTGCCGAACCGGCCCGGTCCGGGCCCGACTTGGCCCGCAGGCGGCTCGGACCGGAGCGGGCTCAGTCCAATTCCGCGAGCGCCCCGTCCAGCACCCGGCGCAACCGCAGGGCGTCCGCGGCGACCGCGGTCACCAGCGCGCCGGGCCCGGCGAGCGGAACGAGCACGGCCTGCTCGTCCAGCATCCGGGCCGCCACCGGCTCGGCTGCGAACTCCGGCCGGACGACGACCAGTTGCCCCACGGCCCGATGACCCGCCAGCACGGCGGGACCGTCCCAGCCGCCGGGTGCGCCCGGCCCGCAGCCGAGCTCCTGGTCGAGCAGCACCCGACCGTCGATCCGGACAGTGAGACGGCTGGTGAGCCGTCCGGGTTGCTCGCCGACCCGCCCCAGCACCTGCTCCTCGCGCAGTACGAGCCGAGCGGCGCCGGCCAGATCCACCCGGGTCCTCACATACAGCTCACTCCCGCCGGCCGAGATCAACTGCTCCGGCAGCCAGTGGAGTTCACCGCCGTCCGCGACATCGAGCCGAACGTCGTAGCGGGCCTCGGCCTTGGACTGGCCCGGCAGCGCGATGGTGGCGGCCGCCGATCCGACGCGCAGCCGGGTCCCGGGCCCGACCTCGGCCCGGACGGCGAGGCGGTCGCCCCCGTGCGGCCCGCTCATCGCACCGACGAGCATGACGTGCGCCTCGCGGCCGCTCGACCGGGTCCGCCGGAGCGCGAGCGGCCCGTCGCTCTCCAGCACCGGAAGGGCGGTGCCACCGCGGCCGTCGTCGCGCGCGACGATCGCGGCGGTGGCACTGACCCCGTTCACGCGCACGCCGTCCAGGCGGCGAGCCGCGCCCGCACCCAGGCGGAGACCTCCCGCACTCCGTCCTCGCCGCGCAACGACTGGAAGACGACCGGGAGTTCGGCCCGCTGCGCCTTCGCGTCCGAGGCCATCCGCCCGAGGTCGGACCCCACGTACGGGGCGAGGTCGGTCTTGTTGACGACCAGCAGGTCGGCGGTGGTCACCCCGGGGCCGCCCTTGCGCGGGATGTCGTCGCCCCCGGCGACGTCGATCACGAAGATCTGCGCGTCGACCAGCCCCCTGGAGAAGGTGGCGGTGAGGTTGTCGCCGCCGGACTCGACGAGGATCAGGTCCAGCGGCCCCACCGCGTCCTCCAGGTCCTCCACCGCCTCCAGGTTGGCGGAGATGTCGTCCCGGATCGCCGTGTGCGGGCACGCGCCCGTCTCCACCGCGGTGATCCGCTCCGGCGGCAGCACGGCCTCCCGCAGCAGGAACTCGGCGTCCTCCCGGGTGTAGATGTCGTTGGTGACGACCGCGAGGGACAGCTCCGCGCGCAGGGCGCGGCAGAGCGCGGCGACGGTGGCGGTCTTGCCGGACCCGACGGGCCCGCCGAGGCCGATCCGCAGGGCCCGGCGACGGCCGTCGGGACGCCGGGCGTCGGCTCCCACGGCGGACGGGCCGTCGTGAAGGTGGTCGAGATGCATGAGGCGGCTCCTGCCATTGTTCTGCGGTGCCCTGTCGAGCGGTCCGCGTGTGTGCGCTGCGGTCGTTCTCCCCGGTGCCGCGGCCCTAGGGCCTGTCTGACAATTCCCGTCTGCCCGGCGACGCCATGCACGCACTCTCGCCGCACCGGCCCCAGACCCGAGTACGTCCAGTACGCGGGGCTGGGGCCGGCGCGCCGAGAGCAGGCACCTGACGCCGCCGGGCCGCCCTTCGGGCGACGGCGGGAATTGCCAGACAGGCCCTAGGACGCGAACAGCCTGGCCGGCCAGGCGGCATGGGCCTCCGCGTCGATCTCCAGCAGAGGAGCCGAGGCCGCCGGCAGCGCATCGACCCCTTCGTCGAGCACCCGGCGGGCCGCCCCGACCGCCCGGTCCGCCACCCGGTCCAGCTCCGGCGCCAGCCGGGCCAGCACCGCCGTGGCGTCGAACGGGTCCAGGCTCAGCAGCCGCACCGTCGCGGTGGCCGGCCCGCCGACGCTCTCGTACGCGGCGCAGTAGGCGGCGTCGACGGCCCCGAGTCCGGCCGCCCGCGCCAGCAGCCCCAGCACCACCGGCTGGTGCATCCCCTTGGGGAACCCGCCCGCCACGGCGTCGAGTTCCGGTGACGGCCAGGTCGCCCGGGCGGCCCGCAACAGCTGCCGGCCCAGCCTGCGCGCGACGGCACGCAGCGCGGGGGACGGCGTACGGGCGTCCGCCGCCGCGTCCAGCACCGGCGGATCCACCCCGAGCGCGGCCGCGGCGGCGAGGGACGCCGACACCAGTCCCGCCGTGTGCAGCCGGCCCCGGGCGAAGTCCTCCAGGCTCGCCGCTCCCGTGATCCGCCCGGCCCGGACGGCCGCCTCGGCCCCGCCGGAGTGCGCGTGCCCTCCGGCGGGGAAGCGGCCGTCGGCCAGGACGAGCAGTGCCGCCCTGGACATCAGAAGAGGAAGTAACGCTGGGCCATGGGCAGTTCGGCGGCCGGAGTCGCCTCGACGAGCTCCCCGTCGATGTGCACGGCGAAGCTGTCGGGGTCGACCCGGACCCGCGGCCGCGCGTCGTTCTCGCGCATGTCCGCCTTGGTCACCCCGCGCGTGGAGTCGATCGCGACGAACCGCTTCCCGAGCTGGAGCCGCTCCGGCAGCCCGTCCTCGACGGCCGCCGGGGCCACGAAGTTGAACGAGTTGGCCGCGGGCGCCCGCCCGATCGCCCCGAACATCGGGCGCGGCAGGATCGGCTGCGGGGTCGGGATCGAGGCGTTGGCGTCGCCCATCTGCGCGTACGCGATCTGTCCGCCCTTGAGGACGAGGTGCGGCTTGACGCCGAAGAACGCGGGCTCCCACAGCACCAGGTCGGCGAGCTTGCCGCTCTCCACGGAACCGATCTCGCGGGCGAGTCCCTGGGCGAGGGCCGGGTTGATCGTGTATTTGGCGACATAGCGACGCACCCGGTGGTTGTCCGCCCGCCCGTCGCCGGGGAGCGCGCCCCGGCGCCGCTTCATGACGTGCGCCGTCTGCCAGGTCCGCAGGACGACCTCGCCGACGCGCCCCATGGCCTGGGAGTCGGACGAGATGATGGAGATCGCGCCGAGGTCGTGGAGTATGTCCTCCGCCCCGATCGTCGACGGCCGGATCCGGGACTCGGCGAAGGCGAGGTCCTCCGGCACCGCCGGGTTGAGGTGGTGACACACCATCAGCATGTCGAGGTGCTCCTCGGCGGTGTTGACGGTGAACGGCCGGGTCGGGTTCGTCGAGCTCGGCAGCACGTGCGGCTCGGACACCACGGTCATGATGTCCGGCGCGTGCCCGCCGCCCGCTCCCTCCGTGTGGTACGCGTGGATCCCGCGCCCGGCGATCGCGGCGAGCGTGTCCCCCACGAACCCGGCCTCGTTCAGGGTGTCCGTGTGGATCGCGACCTGGATGCCGGTCCGTTCGGCGACGGTCAGCGAGGCGTCGATGACGGCCGGGGTGGAGCCCCAGTCCTCGTGCAGCTTCAGCCCGAGCGCGCCGCCGCGGATCTGGGACAGCATCGCCTCCTGCGAGACGGTGTTGCCCTTGCCGAGCAGGCCGATGTTCAGGGGGTAGGACTCCATCGCCGCCAGCATCCGGGCCAGATGCCAGGGGCCGGGCGTCACGGTGGTCGCCTTGGATCCCTCGGCCGGTCCGGTGCCGCCGCCGACCAGCGTGGTGACACCGGAGGCGAGCGCCTCGTCGGCGATCTGCGGGCAGATGAAGTGGACGTGCGCGTCGACGGCGCCCGCGGTGAGGATCCGCCCGTTGCCCGCGATCACCTCGGTCTCCGGACCGATCACGAGATCCGGGTGCACCCCGTCCATGGTGTCGGGGTTGCCCGCCTTGCCGATCCCGGTGATCCGCCCGTCGCGGATGCCGATGTCCGCCTTGACGATCCCCCAGTGGTCGACGATCACCGCGCCCGTGACGACGGTGTCCGGGGTGCCCTCCGCCCGGGTGGCGCGCGCCTGCCCCATGGACTCGCGGATGACCTTGCCGCCGCCGAACACGGCCTCGTCACCGGCGAGTCCGGGCCCGCCGCAGCGGTCCTCCTCGATCTCGATCAGCAGATCGGTGTCCGCGAGCCGGATGCGGTCCCCGGTCGTCGGGCCGAACAGGTCGGCGTACGCGGCGCGTGAGATCTCAGGCATCGAGGGCGCCTCCGGTCTCCCCGCGCAGCCCGGGCACGATCCGGGCACCGGCGAGCGGGACGAGTTCGACCTCGGCGGGGATCCCGGGTTCGAAGCGCACGGCGGTGCCGGCGGCGACGTTCAGCCGCTTGCCGCGCGCGGCGGCACGGTCGAAGTCCAGGCCGGGATTGGCCTCGGCGAAGTGGTAGTGGGAGCCGACCTGGACGGGGCGGTCGGCGGCGTTGAGGACGGTGAGCCGGGTGACCTCGCGGCCCTCGTTGTAGACGATCGGGTCGTCCGTGAACAGGATCTCTCCGGGAATCATGGCGCGCCCCCGTCAGACGATCGGGTCGTGGACGGTGACGAGTTTGGTGCCGTCCGGGAAGGTCGCCTCGACCTGGACGTCGTGGATCATCTCGGGAATGCCGTCCATGACGTCGTCCCTGGTGAGCAACTTGCGTCCGGAGGACATGAGTTCGGCGACGGTACGGCCGTCACGCGCACCTTCGAGGATGTGCGACGTGATGAGCGCGACCGCCTCGGGGTGGTTCAGCCTGAGGCCACGGGCCCGGCGCTTCTCGGCGACGTCGGCCGCCACATGGATCAGCAGCCTCTCTTGCTCGTGCGGGGTCAGTTGCACGTCCCACCTCACAGTCCTCGCTCCGGACCGTGCGGGGTCCGGTTGCCGCAGCCCCGGGGCAGCGTCCCTGATGGCGTGGATCGGCAGGCTAGTTGGAGCGAGTTTCGAGCAAGTTAACCAAGCTGTGATCGAGTCCGCGGCCCGGCGCACGCGCGGACCGCCGCGCGATCCGTCCCCCACAGCCGGTTCCGGCCGCGCTGCCGGCCGGCAGCGCGCCGAAGGAGCACGCGCGGACCACGGAACCCGCCGCGGAGCGCGACCTCGCGCCGGTCGTCCGGACGGCGTCCCGCATCGGACAGGCCGGGCGGCCCGGCCGCGCGCCCGATCGGGCGGGGGCCGGGCAGGCGCGTCCGGTCAGGCGGGGCCGGTCCCCCGGTGCTCGGCGGCGATCCCGAAGCGCTGACGCTCCCGGGGAGCTGCCGCGACCTCGCGGACCGCGGAGACCGAGCTGATCATCTGCTCCTCCTCGGGGCCGTCGAGCCCGTCCAGCCGCTCCAGGTCCGCGGCCGAGACGAGGGCGACGAGGGGCTTGCCGTGCCGGGTCACGACGACGCGCTCACCGCCGTACACGACGCGGTTGATCAGGTCGGCGAGTTCAGCCCTGGCTTGCGTCACCGGAATCTCGTAGGCCATACCCCCATCATAACGTCACGTACGTCCTGTACATTTTTTACAGAGACACTTTGTCGCGAGGAGGGGGTACGCCATGACCCGACCGTCCGCCCGCCATGTCCTGCCGGAGTTCACCGAACGCACGGGCTTCGGGCAACGGACGCTGGATCCGTACGCGAAGCTGCTGGAGGGACGGATCGTCCTGCTGGGGGCACCGATCGACGACACCTCGGCCAACGACGTGATCGCGCAGTTCATGCACCTGGAGCACGCGGCACCGGACCGGGCGATCTCGCTGTACATCAACTCCCCCGGCGGCTCGTTCAGCGCGATGACCGCCGTCTACGACACCATGCGCTACGTCGGCTGCGACGTGGAGACGTTCTGCATGGGCCGGGCCGGGGCCTCCGCCGCGGTGCTGCTGGCCGCGGGCACGCCGGGCCGACGGTACGCGCTGCCGGGCGCCCGGGTGTCGATCCGCCAGCCGGCGCTTCCCGGGCCGGTCGAGGCCCAGGTGAGCGATCTCGCCGTCGAGGCGGAGGAACTGGCGCGCACCCGGACCCTGCTGGAGGAGATGCTGGCCCGGCACACGGGCCGCACGCCGGAGCAGGTGGCCGCGGACATCGAACGGGAGACGGTCCTGGACGCGCGGGGCGCGCTGGAGTACGGCCTGGTGGACCGCGTCATCGACGGCCGTGACGTGCCGCCCGCCGCACCGGGCACGTCCGGCACACCGGGCGGGCCCACCGCTCCCGGTGCGAGGTGAGCCGCGGATGCTGCCGCCGGAGCTCCCGCCGCTGCCCGCCCTGACCCGGGCCGAGGGCGAGTTGATCGACCGTTACCTGGAGGTGGTCGACCTGCTCGGCCGCGTCAACCCCGCGCACCACGGGGACACCTACCGCGGACTGCGGGCCGCCCAGGCGCTGGTGGGCCGGGCGACCGCGCTGCGCGACGCGCTGGCGCTGATGCACCAGCGGGGCGAGGCCGAACTGCACGCGCCGACGCTCGCGCGGGCGCTGCGCGTCCTGGACGGGGAGCGCCGCACGGCGCGTGTCACCGTGCCCTCGCACTCCGACAGTTGACCCGCCCTCGGCCGCCCCGGACGTTCCGCGCGGTGCGCGAAGCGTCCGGGGCCGAGTTCAAACGCGCCGAACGACGTACCCCCTGATGCAGTAGCGGCGAATCGTTTTCTCGGTCCTCCAGGGTCGCGCAACGCGCGTAGCACGAAGGCGAGGTGAAGCGCTCCGCCGCTGGTCCGGGGCCCGTCGTTCCCCTGGACGGCTGATCGAACAAACGGGCGTCCACCCGAACGGGTGAGTGGTGAGTAACAACACAAATCCACGGTTCCGTTGGGATTTTCGTTCACCTGTGAGTGAAGATCCCTGTCTGACGACAAGCCCCCGCCACAGCGGCGGGGCGGTCCGGGCGGACGCCGAGTCCTGCCGCCGCCCGGATGACCGGTCGACAGGAGTGCATCGGCAGGAGTGGAGGACCCAGGCACGACGGGTTCGCCGGAACGGTCAAGCCATGGCCGGCCCGAGCAGCCCTTGGGGTGAAGCCGCATCGCGGCCGGGCAACTTCGCCAGCCCGAATCCGACAGGTCATCCTTCACAGGCGGCTGACGAAGGGTTGCGCATGACTGCGCTCAATCGTGTCCCGTCGCTGATGGTCCGGGCCGGTACGGCCTCGGCGCTCACCATCGCCGCCGTGGGCGGCTCGATCGTGGTTCCGGGCCTCTCCGCGGACGCGGTGGCCGCCACGACCGCGACGAAGGCTCTCAAGATCGCGGCCTCCAAGAAGGGCTCGCCGTACCGGTACGGCGCCACCGGGCCGCGCAGGTTCGACTGCTCGGGGCTCACGCTGTACGCGTTCAAGAAGGCGGGCAAGAAGCTGCCCCGCACCGCGGCCCAGCAGTACAACAAGACCCACCACGTGTCGGCCCGCCATCGCAAGGCCGGAGACCTCGTGTTCTTCCACTCGGGTTCCAGCGTCTACCACGTCGGCATCTACGCCGGAAAGGGAAAGATCTGGCACGCCCCGAAGACGGGGGACGTGGTGCGGCTCCAGAAGATCTGGACGAAGAGCGTCTGGTACGGCCGTGTGAGCTGATCCGCCCGGTCCGGTGGCGGCGCCCCGGCACGCCGCCACCGCACCGGGACCCCTCCCCGGCCGGGCGCACGGCCCTCAAGGCTCCTGCTGCCCCGCGGCAGGCACCGGCCGGGCCGGGACGGACCACGGGAGCTCGATGCAGACCGTCTTGCCCCCCTCGACGGTCGGACGGACGTGCAGCCGTCCGCCGCACTCGGTGGTGAGCCAGCGGACGATCACCATGCCCCGGCCGTTGTCCTGCTGGACAGCGGCCGGCAGCCGTTTGGGGAAGCGCGGATGGCTGTCCGTGACACCGACGCGCAGCCGCTCGTCACGGTCGAGAGTGAGATCGACCGTGAACGTCGGGGACTGCCCGAATGTGTGCTGTACGGCGTTGGTGGCGAGTTCGGAGACGATCAGTCGGACGGTGTCGGCCATTTCGGCCTCCGCGGGCAGGCCCCACTCCACGAGGGAGCACGCCACGAAGTTGCGGGCCGCGGAGACCGAGGCTGGATCGCTCGGCAGAGTGACGGATGCTTCCAGATGGTCTGCCATGGCGACGTCGTCCCTTCCCACGGGACCGCAGTCCGACAAGGAGCGGATTCGAGTACGGTCCCGGACTGGTGCTTCTTCGCCAGACTGCCATTACCGGGCCGGTCGCGGTGCCGATCCACCGAGATATGCATATATCTGTCGCTCGAAGCGGTGAACTCTGCCACGGCAGACCGTATTTGGGCGGCTCGATAGGAGTAGGGAGTTTCCCCATGCAGTACGGTCCCGCCGTGCGCCGCCGGAAACTGGGCGCCGAACTCCGCGCACTGCGCGCCCGCACCGGGCTCACCAGTGGTGAGGCGGCCCGACTGGTGGGCTGGCACCAGTCGAAGGTCAGCCGGATCGAGACCGGCGCCAGCGGGGTGAAACCGGCCGATGTGCGGCTGCTCCTGGACGCGTACGGCGTCGCCGAGGCGGAACTGCGGGAGTTGCTGCTGATACTGGCAGGCTCCCACGACGGCGGCCGGGACCACTGGTGGCACGCGTACCGTGGTGTTCTCCCGCCCACCTACCGGGATTTCATCAGTCTGGAGTCACAGGCGAGCGCGATGCGCACGCTGGAGACTTCCGTGGTTCCAGGGTTGTTGCAGACGCCCGAGTACGCCCGCGCGGTGACCCGCGCCGCGGTCGAAGGACTGGACGAGGAACGGCTGGACGCGCTGGTCGAGGTGCGGCTGGCCAGGCAGGACGTGCTGCGCACCCATCGCCCGCTGGAGCTGACCGCGGTCCTGGACGAGGCGGTGCTGCGCCGGGAGGTCGGCGGACCCGAGGTGATGGCGCGTCAGTTGCGGCGTCTGGTGGAGGCGGGACGGCTGCCCCAAGTGCGGCTCCAGGTCCTGCCGTTCCGGGCGGGAGCACACATTGGCATCACCGGACCTTTCGTTATCTTGTCATTTCCGAGCACTTCTGATCTGGATGTGGTTGTTCTCGACCACATGACGAGTAGCCTCTACCTCGAACGGAGAGAAGACCTCCAGGCGTACTCGGAGGCCTTCAACACCCTCAGGACACACGCCCTTTCACCCGAGGACTCATTGGATTTCATCGCCGGGATAGGTGACGACACATAAGGAGGCACCATGACTGCACTGCCTCGGAACACGGTCCCCGCCACGCAGCTGCACGGCGCGATGTGGCTGCGCAGCAGCTACAGCACGGGAGCGAACAACTGCGTCGAGACGGCACGGCCCGGCCGAGGGCCCTGGGCCGGACTGCTCGCCGTACGCGACTCCAAGGATCCGGCCGGACCCGCGCTGCTCTTCTCCCCCGAGAGCTGGGCGAAATTCACGGCCACATTCCGCTGATTCCGGTCATTCCTGGTCCACTCCGGCCAACATCGGTCCGATACCGATCGGCATCACATTCGCACCACAACGGTGTCAAAAATCCGTCGTTCAGCGGCAATTGACGAAAAGGCGAAACAGGACCGTGTCACGCCGACTCATGGTCGTGTCTCGTCGATCACCCGCACCGCGTGCGCGATCTGCTCCTCGGTGAGGTCCGCGCGCGCGGTGAGCCGAAGCCGCGAGATCCCGTCGGGCACGGAAGGAGGACGGAAGCAGCCCACCACGACACCCGCCGCCCGGCAGTCGGCCGCCCACTGCACAGCCTGCTCCGGGGACGGTGCCCGCACGGAGACGACCGCGGCGTCCGGACGTACCGCCTCCAGGCCCGCGGCCGTCAGGCGTGCGTGCAGTTCGCCCGCCACCGTGCGGGCCCGTGCCGCGCGCCCGGGCTCGCGGCGCAGCAGCCGCAGGGCCGACAGGGCCGCGCCCGCCGCCGCGGGGGCGAGACCGGTGTCGAAGATGAACGTCCGCGCCGCGTTGACCAGATGGTCGATCACCCGGGCCGGGCCGAGCACGGCACCGCCCTGACTGCCCAGCGACTTGGACAGGGTGACCGTCGCCACGACGTCGTCGGTGCCCGCGAGCCCGGCCGCGTACGGGGCTCCGCGGCCGCCGTCGCCCAGCACACCGAGCCCGTGCGCGTCGTCGACGACCAGTCCGGCGCCGTGCTCCCGGCAGACCCGGGCGAGCGCGGCCAGCGGCGCGGCGTCGCCGTCGACCGAGAAGACCGAGTCGGAGACGGCCACCGCGGGCCCCTCGTGGGTCCGCAGCGCCTTGCGCACGGCGTCCGGGTCCGCGTGCGCGACGACCTGGGTGCCGCCCCGGGCCAGCCGGCAGCCGTCGATCAGCGAGGCGTGGTTGCCCGCGTCCGAGACGATCAGCGAGCCGTGCGGGGCCAGGGCCGAGACGGCCCCGAGGTTGGCGGCGTAGCCGGAGGAGAAGACCAGGGCCGCCTCGAAGCCGCAGAAGGCGGCCAGTTCCCGTTCGAGTTCGGCGTGCAGTTCGGTGGTGCCGGTGACGAGCCGGGAGCCGGTCGCGCCGCCGCCCCACGTCCGCGCCGCGCGCGCCGCGCCCTCGGTGACCTCGGGGTGGCGGGCCAGGCCGAGGTAGTCGTTGCTCGCGAGGTCGAGGAGCGGCGAGCCGGCCGGGCGCGGGCGCAGGGTCCGTACGAGTCCGGCCCGGCCGCGCAGTTCCGCCTGCTCGTCGATCCAGCCGAACGCCATGGGTCCTCCGGGGATTTTGTAGGCAATGGACAGACCCTAGCCGGACAGTCGTCGGGCCAGGATGTGGCAATCCACACACCACGAAGTGTCTCTCTTGTGTGAAGTCACCTTGGCCCCGAGCAGGTCCTTACGACAGGATCGGCTCTCATGGACCTGCTGAACACGCTGGTGGAGAAGGGGCTTCGGCGCGAGCTGCCGAGCCGTGAGGAAGCACTCGCCGTACTGGCCACCTCCGACGACGAACTGCTCGATGTGGTGGCCGCGGCCGGCAAGGTGCGCCGGCAGTGGTTCGGCCGACGGGTGAAACTCAACTACCTCGTCAACCTGAAGTCCGGGCTGTGTCCGGAGGACTGCTCCTACTGCTCGCAGCGGCTGGGCTCGACGGCCGGGATCCTCAAGTACACCTGGCTCAAGCCGGACGAGGCCTCCCAGGCCGCGGCGGCCGGTCTGGCCGGCGGCGCCAAGCGGGTCTGCCTGGTGGCCAGCGGGCGCGGTCCGACCGACCGGGACGTGGAGCGGGTCTCGGACACCATCAAGGCCATCAAGGACCAGAACGAGGGCGTGGAGGTGTGCGCCTGCCTCGGCCTGCTCTCCGACGGCCAGGCGGAGCGGCTGCGCGAGGCGGGTGCGGACGCGTACAACCACAACCTCAACACGTCCGAGGAGACCTACGCGGACATCACCACCACGCACACCTACGCCGACCGCGTGGACACCGTGCAGAAGGCCCACGCGGCCGGTCTGTCGGCGTGCTCGGGGCTGATCGCGGGCATGGGCGAGAGCGACGAGGACCTGGTCGACGTGGTCTTCTCGCTGCGCGAGCTCGACCCCGACTCCGTTCCGGTGAACTTCCTGATCCCGTTCGAGGGCACCCCGCTGGCCAAGGAGTGGAACCTCACCCCGCAGCGCTGCCTGCGGATCCTGGCGATGGTGCGGTTCGTGTGCCCGGACGTCGAGGTGCGGATCGCGGGCGGCCGCGAGGTGCATCTCCGTACGATGCAGCCGCTCGCCCTGCACCTGGCCAACTCGATCTTCCTCGGGGACTACCTGACCAGTGAGGGCCAGGCGGGCAAGGCCGACCTGGAGATGATCGCCGACGCCGGGTTCGAGGTGGAGGGCGCCGACCAGGTGACGCTGCCCGAGCACCGCTCCGGCGGCTGCCACGACGGCGAGAGCGGCGGCTGCCACGACGACGGCGACACCGGCTGCCACGGCGGCGCCGGCGTCTGCGGCTCCGCCCCCGCGGCCGCCGCCCCCGCCCCGCGGGTCGACGAGCCGCGCCCGGACCTCGTCGCCGTACGCCGCCGGGGAGCCGGTACGGACCTCGCGCCCAATGCCTGACCTGAACGTGCCCGAACTGCTCGAACTGGACCGACGCCACGTCTGGCATCCCTACGGCCCGATGCCGGGCCGCCAGGAGCCGCTGGTCGTGGCGTCGGCGAGCGGAGTGCGGCTGACCCTCGCCGACGGTTCGGGCGAACTGGTCGACGGCATGTCGTCCTGGTGGTCGGCGATCCACGGCTACAACCACCCGGTGCTGAACGAGGCCGCCCGCGAGCAGCTGTCGCGGATGAGCCATGTGATGTTCGGCGGGCTCACCCACGAGCCCGCCGTACGGCTGGCGAAGCTCCTGGTCGACATCACCCCGGCCGGCCTGGAGCATGTCTTCCTCGCCGACTCCGGTTCGGTGTCGGTCGAGGTCGCGGTGAAGATGTGCCTCCAGTACTGGCGTTCGCTGGGCCGCCCCGCGAAACGGCGGCTGCTGACCTGGCGGGGCGGCTACCACGGTGACACCTGGCAGCCGATGTCGGTGTGCGATCCCGAGGGCGGGATGCACGAGCTGTGGAGCGGGGTGCTGCCGCGTCAGGTCTTCACGGACGCCCCGCCCGCGGAGTACGACGAGTCCTACGCCGAACTGCTGCGCGCGGCCGTCGCCGAACACGCGGACGACCTGGCCGCGGTGATCGTCGAGCCGGTGGTGCAGGGCGCGGGCGGGATGCGGTTCCACTCCCCCGCGTATCTGCGCGTGCTGCGCGAGGCGTGCGACGCGCACGACGTCCTGCTGGTCTTCGACGAGATCGCGACCGGATTCGGCCGTACGGGCGCCCTGTTCGCGGCGGAGCACGCGGCGGTGACGCCGGACGTGATGTGCGTGGGCAAGGCACTGACCGGCGGTTACCTGACCATGGCGGCGACGCTGTGCACCACCCGGGTGGCCGACGGCATCTCGCGCGGCGAGGTACCGGTGCTGGCGCACGGCCCCACGTTCATGGGCAACCCCCTGGCGGCGGCCGTGGCCTGCGCCTCGGTCGAGCTGCTGCTCGGCCAGGACTGGCGGGCCGAGGTCGGCCGGATCGAGACGGGGCTGCGCGAGGGGCTGGAGCCGGCCTCCGCGCTGCCCGGGGTGAAGGACGTACGCGTCCTCGGTGCCGTCGGGGTCGTCCAGCTCGACCGTCCGGTGGACATGGCGGCGGCCACCTCGGCCGCGGTGCGCGAGGGCGTGTGGCTGCGCCCGTTCCGCGATCTGGTCTACACGATGCCGCCGTACGTCACCGATGACGCGGACGTGGCACGGATCGCGCGCGCGGTGTGCGCCGCGGCGCGGGAGGGATGACACATGCCGGTACTGGTGATCACGGGGACGGGCACGGAGGTCGGCAAGACCGTCACCACGGCGGCGGTCGCCGCGGCGGCGCTCGCCGCCGGCCGCTCGGTGGCCGTGCTGAAGGCCGCCCAGACGGGCGTGCGGCCCGACGAGCCGGGTGACGCCGAGGAGGTCGTACGGCTGGCCGGTGTGCTGACGGCGGGCGAACTCGCCCGCTATCCGGAGCCGTTGGCGCCCGGCACGGCGGCCCGGCGGGCCGGGCTGGCACCGGTGCGTCCGCAGGACGTGGCGGACGCGGCCCAGAAGCTGGCCACGGAACACGACCTGGTGCTCGTCGAGGGCGCCGGCGGGCTGCTCGTACGGTTCGACGAAGCGGGCGGGACGCTGGCGGACGTGGCACGGCTGCTGCGCGCCCCGGTGCTGGTGGTGGCCTCGGCGGGCCTGGGCACGCTGAACACGACCGAACTGACGGCACGTGAGCTGCGCCTGCGTGAGATCGAGTTGCTGGGTGTGGTGATCGGCAGCTGGCCCGAATCGCCCGATCTCGCGTCCCGTTGCAATGTGGCGGACCTGCCGGTCGTCTCGGGCGCACCGCTGCTCGGGGCGCTGCCCGCGGGTGCCGGGGCGCTCGCACCCGCCGACTTCCGCCGGGTGGCGCCGGGTTGGCTGGCGCCCCGCCTGGACGGCAGCTGGGACGCGGAGGCGTTCCGCGCGCGGGAGGCGGACGGCGACGACGGCTGAACACGGGCGGAGACGGCCGGTGCCGGTGGCGGCGCGGGCCGAGGTCGGGTCCGGGCGGGGACCGGCCTCGCGGGGCCCTGTGCGGGACGCAGCCGTCCGTCCGCGCGGATCGGCGCGGTCGGGGGTGCGAAGGGGCTCCGCGGGGGACAATCCCCCCGTAGGGCCCCGTCCTGTCCGGGAGGTCGCCATGCCCGCACGGCCCGTCGTCAACTCCGGCCAGGTGGCCGGGGATCCCGTCCACCATCCGCTGTTCGCCCGCTACTACGCCCGCGTGAGCGTCACCGCCGAGACCAGGTTCGGCATGGGCCGCGTGCGGGAGCGGCTGCTCGCCGGGCTGTCGGGGCGGGTGATCGAGATCGGCGCCGGCAACGGGCTGAACTTCGCCCACTATCCGCGCACGGTCTCCGAGGTCGTCGCCATCGAACCCGAACGGCTGCTGCGGCACGCGGCGATGGAGGCGGCGCTGCGCTGCGAGGTCCCGGTGGACGTCGTACCGGGCGCGGCGGAGGCGCTGCCGGTCAAGAGCGAGGCCTTCGACGCGGTCGTCCTCAGTCTGGTGCTGTGCAGTGTGCGCGATGTGGAGCGGGCGCTGGCCGAGGCGAGGCGGGTCCTGCGGCCCGGCGGCCAGGTGCGGTTCTTCGAGCACGGCAGGGGCGGCGGCCCGGTGATGACGGCCACCCAGCGCCTGCTGGACCGTACGGTGTGGCCGCGGCTGGCCGGCGGCTGCCATCTGGCGCGGGACCCGGTCGGCGCGCTGCGTGACGCCGGGTTCCTGATCGGTCCCTACCGGAGCCTGGCGCTGCCGGAGAAGGGACCCCGGCTGCCCACCTCGTTCTGTGCGCTGGGCGCGGCCTGGCGCCCTGGACCGGCGGACTGACAGCGGGCTTCGGAGCCGGCTCAGGCGCTCCACTGCCGCAGTTCGCGCGCGATGTCGTCGACGGAGGCCTCTCCGCTCTTCACCAGGCGGGCCAGATCACGTACCCGCTCCGGCGTGGTGACCACCTTGAGGCCGCTGGCGACAAGGTAGCCATAGGCGACCGCGGACGCGAACAGCGCGTTGGAGCGCTCCAGCGCCGGTATGTGGATGAGGAGTTGGAGCAGCGCCGCGCCGCGCGCGTGGGGGCTGTCGTACACGGGGACGTCGAAGATCTCGGCCCGATGGCGGGCGACCGCGGCGACGAGGGCGCCCCAGTCGGTGACCCGGGCATCGCCCGGTGTCCGCTGTTCGGCGAGCATGAGCAGCCAGGCCAGGTCGATCCTGAGGTCGGACAACGGATCAGCCGCGGCCTTCGGTCCGGCGGTCGCCGTCCGTGCCCAAGTCCTCGGCGAAGACGGCCTCGTACTGCTTCATGAAGTCCGCGGCGGCCTCCACGAAGGCGTGGCCCGCCTCTCCGGTGTCCTGTCTGACCAGTTCCTCGATATAGCGGTTGACACTCACGCCACGGGCCAGGGCGCGTTCACGCGCCGCGCGGGCGGTGCCCTCGTCCACGCGTACGTTCAGCTGGGTCTTCGCCATGTCTCGACGCTAGCGCCGGAACGCTAGCACCGGCAAGTGCCGCCACGGCCGCCGCGCTTCGTCCGGCCCCGCTCCCGGCCTCGGCCGACCCTCGCCCCTCACTGGCCCGCTCGCGTCCCATCCGCGTCCCGCTCATGTCCCGCTCGCGTCCTGCCTGCGTCCCGCTCGCGTCCTGCCTGCGTCCCGCTCGTGCCCTGTCTGCGTCCCGCTCGTGCCCTGTCTGCGTCCCGCTCGCGTCCCGTCGTGGTGGGCAGCGCATGCCCCTTACATCGGTATCCGTCGCCCGACCTCCGGCGGAGAGCGCCTCGGTCCCAGGGGGGATACCGGCTGTGGGGCGGGTCACACTACGCTCGGCCGGGACTAGTCCTAGGAGTCGGCATGTCCATGCGAGCGAGGAGGCAGCCTTGTCCACACCTGCTGCGGAGCACGCCCCCGGCCGGGCACCGGCCGGCGGAGTCGCGGCCCGCGCCCGCGGTCTGACCAAGGCGTACGGCTCGGGCGAGACATCGGTGCTCGCCCTGGACTCGGTCGACGTCGACATCGCACGCGGCCGCTTCACCGCGGTGATGGGCCCCTCGGGTTCGGGGAAGTCCACGCTGATGCACTGTCTGGCGGGGCTCGACACCGTTTCGGCCGGACAGGTGTGGCTCGGCGACACCGAGATCACCGGGCTCAAGGACCGCGAGCTGACCCGGCTGCGCCGGGACCGGATCGGTTTCATGTTCCAGTCGTTCAACCTCATCCCGACGCTGAACGCGGCCGAGAACATCACCCTGCCCATGGACATCGCGGGCCAGAAGCCCGACCCGAAGTGGCTGGACCAGGTCATCGACACGCTCGGTCTGCGCGACCGGCTCCGGCACCGGCCCGCCCAGCTCTCCGGCGGTCAGCAGCAGCGCGTGGCCTGCGCCCGCGCGCTCGCCTCCCGGCCGGAACTGATCTTCGCCGACGAGCCGACCGGCAACCTGGACTCGCGCGCGGGCCTGGAGGTGCTCGGCTTCCTGCGCGAGGCCGTCGACGACCTCGGCCAGACGGTCGTCATGGTCACCCACGACCCGGGCGCCGCCGCCCACTCCGACCTGGTGCTCTTCCTCGCGGACGGGCGGATCGTGGACGAGATGGAACGGCCCACCGCGGAGGCCGTGCTCGAACGGATGCGCCTGTTCACCACCGCAGGAGCCGGCGCCGCGTCCGCGGTGCCCTCCGCGCCCCCGAGTCCGCGCGGCGCAGGCGATCCCGGTGCCCCCGGCCGTCCCGGCGGGGAGGACTGAGCCGGTGCTGAAGACGACCCTGAGGAGTTTCCTCGCGCACAAGGGGCGGCTGCTGCTGTCCGCCCTGGCGGTCGTCCTGTCCGTCGCCTTCGTCGCGGGCAGCCTGATCTTCTCCGACACCGTCACCCGTACCTTCGACCGGCTGTTCGCTTCCACCTCCGCCGATGTGACGGTCGAGGCGAAGCAGGACCTGAAGTCGGCCGTGCCGACCGGCGCGGTGCAGACGGTGCCCGCCGCGCTCGCGGACCGGATGGCCACGGTCGACGGCGTCGCGGCCGTCCACCCCGACGTGAGCGTCGAGAACATCACGGTCGTCGACAGCAGGAACGACTCGGTCGGGCCGACCACCGGCGCTCCCACCATCGCCAACGACTGGAACCCGACCGACCGCAGCCCGGTGAAGCTGACCTCCGGCCACGCCCCGCACGGCGCCGGCGAGGCCCTCCTCGACGCGGACACCGCGGACAAGAAGCACGTACGGATCGGCGACACGCTCACCGTGCTGGCGCAGCCCGGGACCTTCAAGGTCGAGATCGTCGGCATCGCCACCTTCACCACCACCAACCCGGGCGCGGCGCTGGTCTTCCTGGACCCCGCCGTGGCCCGGACCGAGCTGCTGGGCGCCGCCGACCGCGTCACGAGCATCTCGCTGGACGCGGCGCCGGGGGTGAGCGACACCGAGCTCAAGCGCCGGGTCACCGCCGCGGTCGGCACCGGCTCCTACGAGGTGCGCACCGCCGACGAGCAGGCCAAGTCGGCCGCCGCCGACCTCGGCGGGTTCCTCGACGTGATCAAGTACGTCATGCTCGGATTCGCCGGGATCGCCGTGCTGGTCGGGGTGTTCCTGATCGTCAACACCTTCTCGATGCTCATCGCCCAGCGCACCCGCGAACTGGGCCTGCTGCGGGCCCTGGGCGCCGACCGGCGGCAGGTACGGCGGTCCGTGCTCACCGAGGCGGTGCTGCTCGGCCTGGTCGGCTCCACGCTGGGCCTGGCGGCCGGGATCGGGCTGGCGGCCGGACTGATCAAGCTCATGAGCGCGTTCGGCATGAACCTGAAGGCCACGGAGATGGTCGTCGGCTGGGCGACGCCGGTGGCGTCGTACGTCGTCGGTGTCGGGGTCACGTTCGTGGCCGCCTACCTCCCGGCCCGGCGGGCCGCCCGGGTGTCGCCGATGGCGGCCCTCGCGGACGCCGACATCGCCGGGGTGGGACGGCCGCTGAAGGTGCGCGCGGTGGTGGGCTCGGTGGTCGGGGCGCTCGGCGCGGCCGCGCTGGCGGGGTGCGCGACGGCGACGAAGACCGCCTCGGCCGCCTCCCTGCTGGGCCTGGGCGTCGTCCTCACCCTGGTCGCGACCGTGATCGCGGGCCCGCTGCTGGTGCGTCCGGTGATCAGGGTGCTCGGCGGGGCCTTCCCGGCCCTGTTCGGCTCCGTCGGCCGGATGAGCCAGCGCAACGCCCTGCGCAACCCCCGCCGTACCGGTGCCACGGCGTCCGCCCTGATGGTGGGGCTCGCCCTGGTCGGCGGGATGTCGGTGGCCAGCGCCTCCATGTCCCGGTCCTTCGACCAGCAGATCGACCGGACGCTGGGCGCCGACTTCGTGATCCAGAACAGCAACTACACGCCGTTCTCCCAGGAGGTCACGGACCGGGTGCGCGCCACCGAGGGCGTCGGGCTCGTCGTACGGCAGCGGTTCGCGCCGGTCGCGGTACGGCTGCCGGACGGCAAGCGGGTCGAGACGACGGCCGCGGGTTACGACGCCCAGGTGGACCAGGTCGCGCACGTGACGTACGCCGGGGGCGGCTCGGCGGCCGCGCTCGCGGACGGCGCCATGGGCATGGACGCGAAGTTCGCCGAGGATCACGGCGTACGGCTCGGCAGTGTCGTCCCGGTCGAGTTCCCCGGCGGCCGCAGGACCGAGTTGAAGGTGGGCGCGCTCACCGACCAGGAGTCGTCCGGCGGGTTCGGTACCCAGGGCGGGCTGTTCTTCGGCCTCGGTACGGTCGAGCGGTTCGTCCCCGGCGGCCAGGACTCCGCGCTGTACGTGAACGCGGCCGCGGGCACCGGTGCCGACCGGCTGCGGCCCCGCCTGGAGAAGACGCTCGACCCGTACCCGCAGGTGCAGGTGCGCGACCAGGCCGACTACAAGAAGCTGGTCCACGACCAGATCGCCGTGCTGCTGTACCTCGTGTACGCGCTGCTCGGGCTCGCGATCGTGATCGCGGTGCTCGGTGTGGTCAACACCCTCGCCCTGTCGGTGGTGGAGCGCACCCGGGAGATCGGTCTGCTGCGCGCGATCGGGCTGGCCCGGCGGCAGCTTCGCCGGATGATCCGGCTGGAGTCGGTGGTGATCGCGGTGTTCGGGGCGGTGCTGGGACTCGCGCTGGGGCTCGTGTGGGGCGTGTGCACTCAGCAGGTGCTGGCGCTCCAGGGCATGAAGGCGCTGGCGATCCCGTGGGGCACGATCGTCGCGGTCGTGATCGGGTCGGCGGTGGTCGGCGTGGTGGCGGCCCTGCTGCCGGCCCTGCGCGCGTCCCGGATGAACGTGCTGGCGGCCATCGCGCACGAGTGACGGCGCGAGGCGGAGGGCTCGGGCGGGGCGGAGGGTTCGGAGCGGGCCGGAAGGTTCTGAGCGGAGTGGGCCGGGAGGCTCAGGGCTGGGCGGGGCAGGGGGCTGTCCGGATGATGGAATTCCCCGCTCCGCCTCACCGTCCGTGCTGCGATGGCCCCATGACAGATCTACGCATACGGCCCGCGACGCCCGCCGACCTGGACACCGTGCTGGCCTTCTGGAAGACGGCCGCCGAGGGCACGAGCATCTCCGACGACCGGGACGGGGTGGAGCGGCTGGTCGCCCGCGACCCGGGGGCGCTGATCCTGGCCGAACGGGACGGCCTGCTGGTCGGCACGGTGATCGCGGGCTTCGACGGCTGGCGCTGCCATCTGTACCGGCTCGCGGTGGACCCGGAACGCCGGCGTCAGGGCATCGGATCGGCGCTGCTGGCCGCCGCCGAGGAACGCTTCGTGGAGCTCGGCGGCCGGCGTCTCGACGCGATGGTGCTGACCCGCAACGAGACCGCGCACCATGCCTGGCGGGCGGCCGGGTACACGCCCGAGGAACAGTGGCGGCGCTGGGTGAAGCCGCTCGACGACTGATCGCGCCCCCGCCCGGGGAGGGTCCTTTGCCTTTCCTTTACTATTGAGGGGCGTTCCCGTTCCTCTACCGAAAGGTGTGAGCGTCCTCCCCATGGGCGAACCTCCCAGTACCTGCCGTCGCGCACATACCTCCGCCCTGCCGGATCATGGGACGGAGGTGACCCGATGACCGAAGTGCTCCTCCTGCTGCTGGCGATCCTGCTCTCCGTCGTCTGCGGCGTCTTCGTGGCCGCTGAGTTCTCGCTCACCACCGTCGACCGCAACGAACTGGCGCGCGCCGCGGAGCGCGGTGAGCGCGGCGCCGCGGGCGCCCTGAAAGCCGTACGGAACCTGACGTTCCAGCTGTCCGGGGCCCAGCTCGGCATCACGGTCACCAACCTGGTGGTCGGCATGCTCGCCGAGCCGTCGATCGCCAAGCTGATCGCCGGCCCGCTGGAGTCCCTCGGCATCCCCGCCGCCACCGCGAGGTCGGCCGCCCTGGTCCTGGGCACGGCCCTGTCCACGGTGGTCCTGATGGTCGTCGGCGAGCTGGTCCCCAAGAACTGGGCCATCTCCTCCCCGCTGGCCATGGCCAAGCGGGTGGGCACCCCGCAGCGCTGGTTCAGCGCCGCCTTCCGGCCCTTCATCGCCCACCTGAACAACATGGCGAACCGCGTCGTCCGCCGCTTCGGCATCGAACCCGCCGAGGAGCTGGCCTCCGCGCGCAGCCCCCAGGAACTCGTGGCCCTCGCCCGGCACTCCGCCCGGCAGGGAGCCCTGGAGCCGGACACCGCCGAACTGTTCGTGCGCACCCTGAACCTCGCCGACCTGACCGCCGAGAACGTGATGACACCGCGCGTGCAGGTCATCGCCCTCGAGTGCCAGGCGACCTGCGAGGACGTCGCGAACGCCACCCGGGCGACGGGCCTGTCCCGCTTCCCGGTGTACCGGGACAGCCTGGACGCGGTGGTCGGCATCGCGCACATCAAGGACGTGCTGTCGGTGTCCGCGGACCACAGGCCCCGGACACCCGTCTCCACGATCATGCGCGAGCCGCTGCTCGTACCGGAGTCCCTGACCGTGAACCGGCTCCTGGACCGGCTGGGCGCGAAGCGCACCATGGCCGTGGTGATCGACGAGTACGGCGGCACGGCGGGCGTCGCGACCCTGGAGGACATCGTCGAGGAGGTCGTCGGCGAGGTCCGCGACGAGCACGACCCGCACGAGACCCCCGAGCTCGCCCCGGCCGGCACCGACGGGGACGGCCGCGCCGTGTACTCGGCGGACGGCGCCGCCCGCACCGACCAGCTCGCGCGCGTCGGCCTGCGCTCGCCGGAGGGACCGTACGAGACGCTGGCCGGTCTCGTCGCGGCGGAACTCGGCCACATTCCGCAGGTGGGCGACCGGGTGGAGGTCGCCGGATGGCGCCTGGACGTGGTGGACGCGTCCGGGCACAGGGCCGCGCGCGTGCTGCTGCACGCGCCGCTCGACGACGCGGCCGACGAGAAGAGGGCGGACCGATGAGCGCCGCAGCACCGTCGAAGGGAGCGGGACGATGACCGTGGCACAGCTGCTGATCGGCCTCGCGACCCTGGTCGTGAACGCCTTCTTCGTGGGCGCGGAGTTCGCGCTGATCTCCGTGCGCCGCAGCCAGATCGAGCCGTACGCCGAACAGGGCGACCGCCGGGCCAGGAGCGTGCTGTGGGGTCTGGAGCACGTGTCCGCCCTGCTGGCGGCCGCGCAGCTCGGCATCACCCTGTGCACCTTGGTGCTCGGTGTGGTCGCCGAGCCCGCGATCGCGCACCTGCTGGAGCCGGTGTTCCACGCGCTGGGCGTCCCGTCCGGAGCGGGCCACGCGGTGTCCTTCGTGATCGCCCTGACCGTGGCGACGTATCTGCACATGCTGCTGGGCGAGATGGTGCCCAAGAACATCGCGCTCGCGGAGCCGGCGCGCAGCGCGATGCTGCTCGGCCCCCCGCTGGTGACGCTGTCGCGCGCGCTGCGCCCGGTGATCTTCACGGTCAACGCCTTCGCGAACGGTCTGCTGAAACTGCTGCGGATCGAGACGAAGGACGAGGTCGCGGCGACCTTCTCGGACGCCGAACTCGCCCAGATCGTCAAGGACGCGGGCGAGGCCGGTCTCATCGACGACCGCGCGCAGGAGCGCCTGCACGACGCCCTGGAACTGGGCCGCAGACCCGTGCGGGATGTCGCCCTGCCGCTGGAGAGCGTCGTCTACGCGCGCGTGGGCGTCACCCCGGAGGGACTGGAGCGGCTCGCGGCCGAGTCGGGGTTCTCCCGTTTCCCGGTCGCCGACGAGGGCCGCCGGATCGTCGGCTACCTGCATGTGAAGGACGCACTGGACGCCGCGCCCCGGGATCTGCCGTTCCGGCTGCGGGAGATGCGTCCCATCGCGCGCGTGCGGGAGAACACCCCGCTGGACGACGTGCTCACCGCGATGCGCAACAGCCGCACCCACCTGGCCGTCGTGCTGGGCGACGACGGGCGACTGGCGGGCCTGGTCACCATGGAGGACGTACTACGCGAGCTGTTCGGCCAGCTGACGTGAGCGGCCCCCGCGCCGCCCCCGCGCGGAGGCGGCGCGGGCCGCGTCAGCCGTACGGGCTGTACGGGGTGGCGCGGGCCGTACGGGGGTGGCGTGGGGGCGCGCGCCGGTGGCGCAGGGGCGCGTGGAGGTTGCGAGAAGGGCGACCGACCGGCGGGTATGGACCCGGGATACCATCTCTGACGCCATGCAGACGAACCCCACTCCCCTGTACACCAGCCTCGTCGCCATCGGCGACTCCTTCACCGAGGGCATGTCGGACCGCATGTCCGACGGCTCCTACCGCGGCTGGGCCGACCTCCTCGCGGCCCGGATGGCCGCCCGGACGCCCGACTTCCGGTATGCCAACCTCGCGGTGCGCGGCAAGCTGATCGGCCAGATCGTCGACGAGCAGGTGCCGGTCGCCGCCGCGATGGGCGCCGATGTGATCACCCTGGTCGGCGGCCTCAACGACACCCTGCGCCCGAAGTGCGACATGGGCCGGGTCCGCGGCCTGCTGACCGAGGCCGTCGAGCAGCTCGCCCCGTCGTGCAAGCAGCTCGTGCTGATGCGCAGCCCCGGGCGGCAGGGGCCGGTCCTGGACCGGTTCCGGCCGCGCATGGAGGAACTGTTCGAGTGCGTCGACGGGCTCGCGGCGCGGCACGGCGCACTGGTCGTCGACCTGTACGGGGCCCCCTCGCTCGGCGACCCGCGGCTGTGGGACGTGGACCGGCTGCACCTGACGGCGGAGGGCCACCGCCGGGTCGCGGAGGCGGTCTGGCAGCGGCTCGGCCACCCGGCCGAGGACCCGGAGTGGCGGACGCCCATGCCGGCCACCGCCCCGCCGGGCTGGGTCGACCGGCGTGTGGCGGACGTGCGCTTCACCCGGGAGTACCTGCTGCCCTGGATAGGCCGTCGGCTGACCGGCCGCTCCTCCGGCGACGGCCTCCCGCCGAAGCGCCCCGACCTGCTGCCCTACGAGGGCCCGGCGGCGTAGGACCTCCCGCCCCCGTGCCACCCCCGGGGTCACCGGCTCCGGGGGACGACGGGGACTCCGACGGCTCCGTGGCGCCGGTCTCGTAGGTTCCGACGAAGAGGCCCGTGGCGCTGGCCTGCACGATTCGCCAGTAGAATCCGTACACGTGACTTCTGCGCCCGCCAAGCCCCGCATCCCGAACGTCCTCGCCGGACGCTACGCCTCCACCGAGCTCGCCACGCTCTGGTCGCCCGAGCAGAAGGTGAAGCTGGAGCGTCAGCTCTGGCTCGCCGTGCTGCGGGCCCAGAAGGACCTCGGGATCGAGGTGCCGGACGCCGCGATCGCCGACTACGAGCGCGTGCTCGACACCGTCGACCTCGCCTCGATCGCCGAGCGCGAGAAGGTCACCCGGCATGACGTCAAGGCCCGCATCGAGGAGTTCAACGACCTCGCCGGGCATGAGCACGTCCACAAGGGCATGACCTCCCGCGACCTCACGGAGAACGTCGAGCAGCTGCAGATCCGGCTCTCGCTGGAGCTGGTGCGCGACCGCACGGTGGCCGTCCTGGCCCGGCTGGGCAAGCTGGCGGCCGAGTACGGCGAGCTGGTCATGGCCGGACGCTCGCACAACGTGGCCGCCCAGGCCACCACCCTCGGCAAGCGCTTCGCGACCGCCGCGGACGAGCTGCTCGTCGCCTACGCCCGGGTCGAGGAGCTGCTCGGCCGCTACCCGCTGCGCGGTATCAAGGGTCCGGTCGGCACGGCCCAGGACATGCTGGACCTGCTCGGCGGCGACGCGGCGAAGCTCGCAGAACTGGAGGACCGGATCGCCCGGCACCTCGGCTTCTCGCAGGCGTTCACCTCGGTCGGCCAGGTCTACCCGCGCTCGCTGGACTACGAGGTCGTCACCGCGCTGGTGCAGCTGGCCGCCGCGCCCTCGTCGCTGGCGAAGACGATCCGGCTGATGGCCGGGCACGAGCTGGTGACCGAGGGCTTCAAGCCGGGCCAGGTCGGCTCGTCCGCGATGCCGCACAAGATGAACACCCGCTCCTGCGAGCGCGTCAACGGCCTGACGGTGATCCTGCGCGGTTACGCCTCGATGACCGGCGAGCTGGCAGGCGACCAGTGGAACGAGGGCGACGTGTCCTGCTCGGTGGTGCGCCGGGTCGCGCTGCCGGACGCGTTCTTCGCGCTGGACGGCCTGCTGGAGACGTTCCTGACCGTGCTGGACGAGTTCGGCGCGTTCCCGGCGGTCGTCGCCCGGGAGCTGGACCGCTACCTGCCGTTCCTCGCCACCACCAAGGTGCTCATGGGTGCCGTGCGCGCGGGCGTGGGCCGTGAGGTCGCGCACGAGGCCATCAAGGAGAACGCGGTCGCCTCGGCGCTGGCGATGCGTGAGCAGGGCGCCGAGCGCAACGAGCTCCTGGACAAGCTCGCCGCCGACGAGCGCCTCCCGCTCGACCGCGCCGAGCTCGACGCGCTGATGGCGGACAAGCTGTCCTTCACCGGCGCGGCGGCGGCCCAGGTGGGCGTCGTAGTGGGCCGGGTCGAGGAGATCGTGAAGCAGCGCCCGGAGGCGGCCGGTTACACCCCCGGAGCGATCCTCTGACCCGCTTCACCCAGGCGGAACTGGAGGCCGCCCGCGACCGTGTCGTCCCGGACGTGGTCGCGGACGGCCTCCGTGTGCTGTTCTGCGGGATCAATCCCGGGCTGATGACCGCCGCCACGGGCCACCACTTCGCCCGCCCCGGCAATCGTTTCTGGCCGGTGCTGCACCTGTCCGGGTTCACCCCGAGGCTCATGAAGCCGGCGGAGCAGGGGGAGCTGCCGTCGTACGGGCTCGGCATCACGAACGTGGTGGCGCGGGCCACCGCGCGGGCCGACGAGCTGAGCGCCGGGGAGTACCGCGAGGGCGGGACCCTGCTGACCGCGAAGGTGACGCGGCTGCGGCCGCGCTGGCTCGCGGTGGTGGGGGTCACGGCCTACCGTGCCGCGTTCGAGGAGCGCAAGGCGCAGGTGGGGCCCCAGGAGCGGCTGATCGGCGGGACGCGCGTATGGGTGCTGCCGAATCCGAGCGGGCTGAACGCGCACTGGACGACGGCGACCATGGCGGACGAGTTCGCGCGGCTGCGCGAGGCCGCACAGGCCTGACGCGCGTGGCACACCACCGGGTACGCCGTCCAGCAGGCCGGGACCGTTCGCCACGCCCGGCCCATTCGGCACGCCAGGTCCATACGGCGCATCCGACGCGCGCCCGGCGCGTCATGGCGGGTCCACGTCGGTGACCACGGCGATGAGCTGGTACGGCAGTTCCTTGTCCCACTGGGACACACCGAGCGCCAGCCAGCGTTCCGTCCCCGGCGGCCGCCACAGGTGCAGGTCCGGTACGTGGCCGGCGAGCAGGGCCCAGGGCTCGGGTATCTCCTCGCCGGTCACGACCCGGTCGAAGACGCTCGCCAGGCTGAATCTCTGCGGTTCTCCCCAGCGTGCGGTCAGTCGCTCGGTCAGGCCGTCCCTGTCGTGTTCGTACTGCGCGCCCGTCTCGTCGCGTTCCGTGCCGTCGTCCTCCCAGAATTCGCCGCTGGTCTGCAACACGGCTACGAGGTAGCCGGGGCCGCCGCTCGTGCCGGCGTCCGTCCCGCCGTGCTGCGGGTGGAGGTCCCGGGTGCACAGCAGGTCGATCGTGGTGAGGCACCGTGCGATGTCCATGGGTCCAGTAAAACGGCGACCACTGACAATTGGCGGGGTATCAGTCCTGCCGCGGGGTCAGGCATCCCTGCGGCACAGCCGCCACGCCCCGGCGAGCAGGGCGGCCGCCGCCCACAGCGCGGTCACCGCGAGACCGGTCCAGGGGCCGAGGCTGCCGTCCCAGGTGCGGTGCAGGACCACCTGGCCTGCCTTGTCGGGCAGGAAGTCGGCGACACCGCCGGAGACGTCTCCGACGACGAAGGAGACGATGAGCAGGAACGGGATCAGCAGGCCCATCGCCGCCACGCCGCTGCGCAGCAGGGCCGTGAGTCCCGCCGCGAACAGCGCCATCAGCGCCAGGTAGACACCGCAGCCGACCGCGCCGCGGATCCACTCGGTCCAGCCCGGCCCGTCGGCCTTCGTCCCCAGCACCGCACGGCCCACCGACAGGGATGCGAAACCGGTGACCAGCCCGACGGCGAGCGCCGACAGCCCGATCGCCGCCGCCTTGGCCGCGAACCAGTGGCCTCTGCGCGGCACCGCCGACAGCGACAGCCGCAGCGCTCCGCCCCGGAACTCGGCGGAGACGGCCGTGGTGCCGAACGCGATCGCCGCGATCTGCCCGAAGACGGCACCGAAGAAGACCGTGGCCAGGGGGTCGAAGCCGGAGTCCCCGGGATCGAGCGCGGCGAGCGCGGAGAACACGACGGTGGCGAGGACGACCGCGCAGAGACTGCCGACAAGTGACCGCAGCGTCCGGATCTTTGTCCACTCCGAGCGGAGCGCGGGTGCGAACGGCATGGTCAGGCCTCCTTGGACGGTGCGGTGAACTCGGCTTCTGATGCCGTCAGGTCGAGGTAGGCCTGTTCCAGCGTGCCCTCTTCCGCGGCCAGTTCGAGGATCGGTACCCCGGCGGCGGACAGCAGGCGTCCGATGTCCGCCACGTGCGCGTGCTCCACGCTCCAGCGGCCGTCCTCGTGCTCGGCGGCGTCATGACCGTGCGCGGCGAGCACCTTCCGGAGTGCGTCGGTGTCCGAGGTGCGGATGCGCACACGGGGCTGCACGCGCGCGTGGATGAAGTCCCGCACCGGGGTGTCGGCGAGCAGCCGGCCACGCCCGAGGACGACGAGGTGGTCGGCGAACGAGGCGGTCTCGGTCATGAGGTGACTGGAGACGAGGACGGTACGGCCCTGCGCCGCGAGCCGGCGCAGCAGCCCGCGGATCCAGATGATGCCTTCCGGGTCCAGGCCGTTGGACGGCTCGTCCAGCAGGACCGCTTCCGGATCGCCGAGCAGTGCGGCGGCGATCCCGAGCCGCTGGCGCATGCCCAGGGAGTACGTCTTCACCCGGCGCCGCGCCACCGTCGTCAGCCCGGTCTCCGCCAGCATCTCGTCGACCCGCCGCACCGGGATGCGGTTGCTCGCGGCGAGGGCGCGCAGATGGTCGCGGCCGGTGCGGGACCCGTGCGCGGCCCCGGCGTCGAGCAGGGCGCCCACCCGGCGCAGGGGGTCGGTGAGCGTGGCGTAGGGGCGGCCGCCGATGGTGGCGGATCCGGAGGTCGGCCGGTCGAGGCCGAGCGCGAGCCGCATGGTGGTGGACTTGCCCGCGCCGTTGGGGCCGAGGAAGCCGGTGACCCGGCCGGGCAGTACGCGGAAGGTGAGCCGGTCCACTGCGCGCCGGTGTCCGAACTCCTTGGTGAGGTTCTGGATGTCGATGCTGGTCATGGCAGCAGCCTGGCCGTCCGGCCGGGGCCGGGTCCTCCCCCGTGGGTGGAGAGCGTCTCCCCCGCCCGGGGGAGGTCCGTTGTCGGTGGGGGCTGCGACGATGTCGCCATGGCCCGACTGCTGCGCCCGTTCGGACGGGTGGTCACGTACACACGGTTGCTGCACCTGTTCATCGCGATCGTGTGGCCGAGCCTGTGGCTGTTCGTCGAGGAGGCGTGGTGGACCTGGGTGGCCGCGGCCGCGGTCCTCGTCCCGGTCGGGCTGGTACCCGCGATGCGCACCGTGGAGGGGCTCCAGGCCAGGCTGCTGCTGACCGCTCACGGGCACGACGGCAAGGGCACGGGCATCGTCGTAGCGCCGTCCGCCTCCTGGGGCGACCGGGCGCGGCTCGTGCTGTGGCTGGAGGCACGGCTGCTGCTGGGCTGTGCGACCGCCCTGTCCTTCGCCCGGCTCCTGCTCACCTCGGTGGACCTCGTGCTGTCGGTCCTCGGCCGCGACGCCGGGGAGGGCGCGTTGCCCTTCCTCGACGGCCGGTCCCCGTGGCACCTGCTGCTCCTGCCGCCGGTGCTGGTCGCGCTGGCGGTGACGGTGGTCGTCCCGGGCCGGGTCGTCAGCGCGCTGGCCCCCCGCCTGCTGGGCCCCTCCCCCGCCGAACGTCTCGCCGCTCTGGAGGAGCGCACCGAGCAGCTCCTGGAACGCAACCGGATCGCGCGGGAGTTGCACGACTCGATAGGTCACGCCCTGACCGTGGCGGTGGTGCAGGCGGGGGCCGCCCGTGCCGCGGGGGACCCGGCGTTCACCGACCGGGCGCTCGGTGCCATCGAGGAGACGGGCCGGGCCGCCCTCGACGATCTGGAGCGGGTCCTCGGCGTCCTGCGCGAGTCGGAGCGGCCCGTCGGCAGCCGGCCGACGCTGACCGACGCCCGCCGGGGGCTCGACACCGCGCGTGGTTGCGGGGCCGAGGTCGACGCCCAGCACAGCGGGCCGCGCGACACCCAGCCCCGTC